>NZ_JTLA01000029.1:0-34311 GCF_000799055.1 Ensifer sp. ZNC0028 | reverse complement strand
GTGCAGGGCGGCCTCGACCTTGCCCCGGTCATCACCCACCGCATCACCATCGACGAGTTCCGCGACGGCTTCGAAGCGATGCGCTCCGGAAATTCCGGAAAGGTCGTCATGGACTGGTGAGGCCCAAAGGGCCGTTGTACCCGTGAGGGGCGGCGGCTCAGTTGGCAAGGCCGAACTGGATCTCGATCTCGTGATAGCGGGCGCCCTGGCCCGCCCAGCGATGGTAGATTTCGCGGCTCTCGCCGGAGAAATTGTGCCTGGACATTTCGATCTTTGCGACCAGCGGCGCGTAGCCTTGGGTGAAAAGGCTGCGCATCGGACCCTGGTGCAGCGTGGACGCCACCATGATCGGCTCCAGTTCGACCAGATCGAGCTTACCGCAATAATCCTTGCCGCCGAAGACCGGGCGGCAGATCCGCCAGTCGAACAGGGTCTTGGCGTTTTTCGGCAGGTTCTGCGCGATGAAGATCCAGGGGCCCGCCGGCGTCAGACCGACGCGCTCCATCTCCGCCTCGATGACAGGCGCCAGTGCGGCGCTCTCGCCCTTGACATCGGCTATGGTGAGCCGCCGCGCGATCGATAGCACGCGCATGGCGTCGGTTTCCTTGATGAGCATTTGAGCCTCCGTTTCGGAGCGAAGTTCCTGCGCGATCAGGTCAAGCGCAAGCGAAAATCCGGAATAATCTTGCGAGTTTGCATCGATAATCGGCTCCTTCGGGAATCGTTTTGCGTGCATGTGCCTGGCTGCTGCCTGTGCTTGCTTGAGGGCAGGGACGCTCTATCTTGGTGGCAGAGGTGGCAGAGGTGGCAGAGGTGGCGTCGTTGCGCCGGGAAGAAGAGGAGATGCCTGCATGCGTTATGAGGGAAGCTGTCACTGCGGCAAGATCGCCTTCGAGGTGGAAGGGGAATTCAACGAAGCGATCGACTGCAATTGTTCGCTCTGCCGTCGCCGTGGCGGGCTTCTGGCCTTCGTTGCCCGCGACAAGCTGACGCTGACGACGCCGGAAGCGGACCTCTCGACCTACCTCTTCAACAAGCATGTGATCCAGCACCGATTCTGCGACACCTGCGGCATCGCGCCGTTCGGCGAGGGCGACGGGCCGCATGGGAAGATGGCGGCGGTCAACCTGCGCTGCCTGCCGGAGTTCGATATCGAGGCGGTGAAGGTCGTCAAGTATGACGGCCGATCGGTTTAGAATCGGGCCGGAAAATGCAGCTCTGGTTGCGCGTGCGGATATGGCACAACGAGACCTTGCCGATTAAATTGTTGCTACCCTTGTCTTTTGGCGGGCAGCGCCTACATCTTCAGCGGAAGCTGATAAACCCCAAAAAGCGATAGGAACGGTGATTTTTACCGAATCATCCGGTTTTTCAGCGGAAATGCTTGACGGGATCGAAAATTCTGGGAATCACCATTTCCGAATAAGAAATGGCGAGATGACACGGCGGTTAGGGAATCATGCCAGAGACGTTTCAGTGGCAGGACTGTCGGAGCTTGCCCGCTTTGCCACGAGTACACTCGTGGTTAAACAGGAATTAAACATCATCCCGTTACGTCAGGGGAAATGATTCGGTGGCGGGTGCGCGGCGCACCCGGACCTTCGAGCGGCATTGGCACCGGGCTCACGCCGGTTGCGACAAGGAAAGCGACGAACTAAATGGCAACCAAAGTCAAAGAAAACGAAGAAGCTGACGTAGAACGCGAAGGCGCTCCGGACGGCCCGCTTCTCGATCTTTCCGATGACGCTGTCAAGAAGATGATCAAGGCCGCCAAGAAGCGCGGCTACGTGACGATGGACGAGCTCAACTCGGTCCTTCCGTCCGAAGAAGTCACCTCCGAACAGATCGAAGACACGATGGCGATGCTGTCCGACATGGGCATCAACGTGATCGAGGACGAGGAAGCCGAAGAGGCAGCCAGCGGCGGTGACGACGAGGGCGGCGACGACGACGGCGACAGCGAAGGTGGCGAACTCGCGCCTTCCAGCGGCACGTCGCTTGCGACCAGCAAGAAGAAAGAGCCGACCGATCGTACCGACGATCCGGTGCGCATGTACCTGCGCGAAATGGGCTCGGTCGAGCTTCTCTCCCGCGAAGGCGAAATCGCGATTGCCAAGCGCATCGAGGCTGGCCGCGAGACGATGATCGCCGGTCTCTGTGAGAGCCCGCTGACCTTCCAGGCGCTGATCATCTGGCGCGACGAACTGAACGAAGGCCAGACGCTGCTGCGCGAGATCATCGATCTCGAAACCACCTATTCCGGGCCTGAGGCCAAGGCTGCACCGCAGTTCCAGAGCCCGGAAAAGATCGAGGCCGACCGCAAGGCTGCCGAGGAAAAGGAAAAGACCCGCAAGGTCCGTTCGCCTGCCAACGACGACGACATCACCAATGTCGGCGGCGATGTCATGCCGGCCGAAGAAGAAGAGGAAGACGACGACGAGTCGAACCTCTCGCTCGCCGCCATGGAAGCGGAACTGCGTCCGCAGGTCATGGAAACCCTCGACATCATTGCCGAGACCTACAAGAAGCTGCGCAAGCTGCAGGACCAGCAGGTGGAAGCCCGCCTTGCTGCCACCGGCACGCTTTCGCCCGCCCAGGAGCGCCGCTACAAGGAGCTCAAGGACGAGCTGATCAAGGCGGTCAAGTCGCTGTCGCTCAACCAGAACCGCGTCGACAGCCTGGTCGAGCAGCTCTACGACATCTCCAAGCGCCTGATGCAGAACGAAGGCCGCCTGCTGCGCCTTGCTGAATCCTACGGCGTCAAGCGTGACTCGTTCCTGGAACAGTATTCGGGTGCCGAACTCGACCCGAACTGGATGAAGTCGATCAGCAACCTGGCCGGCAAGGGCTGGAAGGAATTCGCCAAGAGCGAAAACCAGACGATCCGCGACATCCGCCAGGAGATCCAGAACCTTGCGACCGAAACCGGTATCTCGATCGCCGAGTTCCGTCGGATCGTATCCATGGTGCAGAAGGGCGAGCGCGAAGCGCGTATCGCCAAGAAGGAAATGGTCGAAGCGAACCTGCGCCTCGTCATCTCCATCGCCAAAAAGTACACCAACCGCGGCCTGCAGTTCCTCGACCTCATCCAGGAAGGCAACATCGGCCTGATGAAGGCGGTCGACAAGTTCGAATACCGTCGCGGTTACAAGTTCTCGACCTACGCCACCTGGTGGATCCGTCAGGCGATCACCCGGTCGATCGCCGACCAGGCCCGCACGATCCGTATTCCGGTGCACATGATCGAGACGATCAACAAGATCGTCCGTACCTCGCGCCAGATGCTGCACGAGATCGGCCGCGAACCGACGCCGGAAGAGCTGGCCGAAAAGCTCGCCATGCCGCTCGAAAAGGTCCGCAAGGTCCTGAAGATCGCCAAGGAGCCGATCTCGCTCGAAACGCCCGTCGGTGACGAAGAAGACTCGCACCTTGGCGATTTCATCGAAGACAAGAACGCGCTGCTGCCGATCGACGCCGCCATCCAGGCGAACCTGCGCGAGACGACGACCCGCGTTCTCGCTTCGCTGACGCCGCGCGAAGAGCGCGTGCTGCGCATGCGCTTCGGCATTGGCATGAACACCGACCACACGCTCGAAGAAGTCGGCCAGCAGTTCTCGGTGACCCGCGAACGTATCCGTCAGATCGAGGCGAAGGCGCTTCGCAAGCTCAAGCATCCGAGCCGCTCCAGGAAGCTCAGAAGCTTCCTCGACAGCTAAAGTCGGGTACACGCAAAAGACCAAAAGCCGGGCCAAGAGCCCGGCTTTTTCGTTTCCGCCTCACCCATGCGATTTATTGTGGGTGCTTTCGCCGGGGAGTATAGTCGCCCCTTCGCAGTAATCTGGGGCACCCCGTCTTGTACGCGGGCGCAATCGCACCGCGGGCGTGAAGCGTGCCCCCGTGGAGGTGTCAGATGACGACGTATGTCATGCTCCTCAACTGGACCGAGCAAGGCGTCAAGAATGTGCGCGATTCCCCGAAGCGGCTCGACCTCGCACGGAATGTGCTCGGCGAGATGGGCGGCTCCTTCAAGCATTTCTTCCTGACCATGGGCGACTACGACATGGTGGCGATCGTCGAATCGCCCGACGATGCGGTGGCCGCACGCTTCGCGCTCACGCTCGGCATGGCCGGCAATGTGCGCTCAACGACGCTGAAAGCCTTCCCTGAGGCTGCCTATCGCGAACTGATCGCCTCGCTTGGATGAACAGCCGGTGTTGCGGCCGTGAGGACAATCGCGGCCACAACGTCAGATGCCTCGTTCACGGCGCACCGTTTCCCGAGAGGATGCGGGCCGCGCCGCGCATGGCGTTGCGAAAGGCGTCGTCGAAGCTGACGCCGCTCACATGCCAGCGATAGCGCCTGCCGCCCGCGTCCATCTGCCATTGGGCGATCCAGCCGCGGGCGGCATCGGACCAGACGAGCGTGCCGATAAGCGGCATGTCCCCGCCGGTCTGTGCCGCGGGCGAGAAGAGTTGCGCGGGATCCGCGTGCGGCAGGGTACCGAGCGCGGATTTGCGGGCAGTGACGGTCGCCGCATCCGGCAGCACGACCGAGAGCGCCAGTGGCTCTGCCGCTGCCTGAAGCGAATCCGCCATGTAGGGGCTTTCGCTGCCGTCGCGCGCCAGCACGAAGCGGCGCTTCTGGTCCTTGACCGCCAGCCACACGGCGATCCTGGGGCGAGGGGAGAGCCATGGCTTGCGCCCGAGGTCTGCGAGCAGCGGATCGAGCGTTGCCGGCCGATAGCGGCAGCTGAGATCATGCGGGCGGTCATGCGTGCCCTGTTCGTCATGGATCGGGATGCCTTCGAGGCGGTCGCGATAGGAGAAGGTCGAAACGAAGCTGCCCGCCTTGGCCACCGCTGCAGCAAATCCGGGCGCATCTGTGATCGCCGGATCGCCGGACAGTTTGACGAGCACCTCACGCAGGCATTCGCGAAAGCCGATTTCGCGGTTGGCTTCGCCCGTGCCGGTGACGATCGCGTCACTGCGATAAAGCGCATCGATGTCTGCCGCGCCGGCGCCGCCGCCGGCGAGGCAGAGGAGCGCCACGGCGAGTGCCGCGGCCATCGCTCTTTTCCGGGTCAGTTTGCCGGCGGCAGGACGCAACTGAGGTCGCCCTCCTCGCAGCTCAGATAGGTTTTGAAGTCGGCAACGCGCTTCTTCGTGCGGTCGTCGCGGCATTCAAGCGTGATCATCGGCTGGGCCGAGCCACCGGCGACGCCGGAGCTTGCAAAGTCGCATTCGGCGTCGCGATAGGCGACCCATGCCCTTTGCGCCGTGACGAGCAGCTTCGTCTTTTCCGCGTCGTCCTTGAGGCGCCCCTGGATTTGCCGGTAGAGCGCGTTCAGTTCGGCGTCGGAAGCCTTTAGCGCCTTGCCGGCGCAGGCATTCATCGTCGCCTGGTCGCTGGCATCGGCGCATTCGTCGGCGCGCGCAGCGCCAGTCGTGGCAAGCAATCCCGCGACCAACAGCAGGGTACGAAGGCGCATCAAAATCTCTCCCTTGCGCCATCCAGGCTTCGGCGCGGTTGCGGATGTGTGCGATCGTAAAACCTCCGGCCTGCGAATTTCAATGGCCTGGCAGGGAAGGCGGATCGTTCTCCTTTGAATCAAAAGGGATCCTTAACGTTTACGTTTTATCAATTTCTGGAGCGCCGCTGCCCCCGACGGGCGGCACGCGGTGTTCGAGCATATTTTCCCGAGGCCATATCTTGCCGCGTGCAAGCGGTTGCCCCGGGGAAGCAAGAGGTTCAGCGATGCGTTGCGTATTTGTCGTCGTCCTCCTGTTGCTGGCCGGCTGCGGAACGGTGCCGAGAGACACCCGGAATGCCTGCGCGGTTTTCGAGCAGCGAGATGGCCTTTTCAACAATTGGCGCCGGGAAGCCTATAGCGCCCAGCGTGAGTACGGCGTGCCCGTGCCGATCCTGATGGCGACGATCTATACCGAATCCGGCTTCCGCCATAATGCCCGGCCGCCACGCACCAAGCTTTTCGGCTTCATTCCCTGGACGCGCGCCTCGACCGCCTATGGCTATTCCCAGGCGCTCGACGGCACCTGGGCGCGCTATCAGAGCGAGACAGGCCGCTGGGCGGCGCGGCGTTCGGACTTCGGCGACGCGATCCGCTTTATCGCCTGGTACCACCGCGAAAGCGCCCAGCGAAACGGCATTGCGCTCAACGACGCCTACAGGCTCTACATTGCCTATTATCATGGCCACGCCGGCTATGCCCGCGGCAACTGGAGCGATACGGCCAAGGCCGGCGCCAAGCGCGCGGCCGGCATGGCCTCCGCCTACAGCCGGCAGCTTCGAGGTTGCGGCAGCTGAGGCCGGCGCCCGGCTGAGCGCTGTCTTTCCGCCTAACCTGCGGCCGCTCGTTCGAGCTCCGCGACATCGATCTTGACCATGCCCATCATCGCCTGCTGGGCGCGGGACGCACGCGCCGGATCGGGATCGCCGAGATGGCGCATCAGCGCGTCCGGAATGATCTGCCAGGCGAGGCCGAACCGGTCCTTCAGCCAGCCGCAGCGCTGCGGCGTGCCGCCATCAGACAGCCTGTCCCAGTAGTAATCGACCTCCGCCTGGTCGCTGCAGCGCAGGAAGAACGATACGGCCTCGCTGAACTTGAAATGCGGCCCGCCGTTAAGCCCCATGAAGTGCTGCCCCTCGAGCTCGAAGGAAGCGGTAAAGGCCCTGCCGTCGGGACCGCGCTTGACGTCGGTGATGCGGGTGTTGCGGAAAATGGCGGTGTAGAAAGCGATGGCGTCCTCCAGCTGATCGTCGAACCAGAGAAACGGCGTGATCTTCTGCATAGGTGTCTCCCGATTTGGATGCTACGCGCCAAGGACGAATGGCGTAGCGCCATTCCGACAAACACAGCGCTGCGGCCCGAAAGAAAATTCCGTGCCGATGTCGGAACTCTTGGCCGCCCTGCGTCCTATGTTCGTAGAACGAACAGAGGAGACTAAGTCGATGACCTATGTGGATGGCTTTATCGTTGCCGTGCCGAAGGCGAATATCGAGGCCTACAAGGCGATGGCGAAGGCGGCGGGCGTGGTGTGGATGGAGCACGGTGCGCTCTCCTACAACGAATGCCTGGCGGACGACGCGCCCTATGGCGAAGTGACGTCCTTTCCCCGTTCGGTCCAGGCCAAGGACGATGAGACGGTGGTTTTCTCCTGGATCACCTACAAGTCGCGCGCCGAACGCGACGCGATCGTTGCCAAGGTCATGGCCGATCCGCGGCTGCAGGGCGATGCCTGGAAGCAGGTCTTCGACGGCAAGCGCATGATCTATGGCGGTTTCGAGACCTTCCTGCAGATGTAGGCACGCCACCGCGGCGGTTTGCGGCTGACCGCCTTGGACCGGGAACGGTCCGGGGATAGAAGCATTGGGCATATCAACCGGTCGCACCGCCACCCCGGCGGATGCGGCCGCCTGCCGGAGGCCTTCATGCCGCAAACGCGCATCACCATCGCCACTCATGGCCAGGGGCTCTATGAGTTTACCGACGAGGCGGCGGCCTTCGTGCGCGCCAACGCGGGAGGCGAGGGGTTGCTCACCGTCTTCGTGCGGCACACCTCCTGTTCGCTTCTCATCCAGGAAAATGCCGACCCGGACGTAAAACGCGATCTCGACGGCTTTTTCCGCCGCCTCGTGCCGCCGTCCTCCGATCCCTCCATGCGCTGGATCGTGCACACCCAGGAAGGGCCCGACGATATGCCGGCACATATCAAGGCGGCGCTGACGCCGGTATCGCTCGGCATCCCCGTCGCTGGCGGCCGGATGCTCACCGGCACCTGGCAGGGGCTCTATCTCTTCGAGCACCGCGACCGCCCGCATCGCCGCGAGATCGTCCTGCATCTTTCCGCCTGATCGACCGGCGCGCGATTGAATGGTGGCGGAGCGGTTCTAGATAAAGGGGCACGAAGAGAGCCTTGAGAGCCGGCCTTTCATGCCGGGGAGGAGCAGGGATGACCGATGCACAGACGATTGCCAGTCGCTTCATCGAGGCGCTGAACCAGCGGGATTTCGAGGCGCTGGCGCGGCTCGTCAACGAGGACGTCGAACTCGATTCGCTCACCGGTCAGCGCACCGTCGGCGTCGGCCCCTTGCGCGCCTGGCTGATGAATTATCTGCGCCGCTTCGACGAGCAGTTCGGCGACGTGGTGCTGATGCGTGACGCCTTCGGCCAGCGCGTCGCCGCCGATCTGACGGCGCGCGGCACCTACCGTGAGACGATGGAAGGCTTTCCCCCCGCAACGGGCCAGAGCTACTCCATTCCAAGCGTCCTCGTCTTCGAGATCGAGGACGGCGCCATCACCCGCCTCAGCCATTATCGCAACATTCGCGTCTTCGAACGGGCGCTTGGCGGTTAAGCGACAGATCGCCGACGGTTGCGCGCCGCCGGTGCCCCGTCGTTTTTGCTTTTTTCACCGCCCGTCGGTCGACTGACCGTGCTTTGAGCCGGAAATATCGGCGCGAATCTCCTCTCCCATGCCGATTTTGTCGCCTGATTCGTCGCCTGTCCGGGCCTGGGCGAAAGCCCTTCGCAGCGCTTGCGTTTCGAGAAAAGTCCTTCGAAATATTCGTTTATAAGCAACGCCTTATCTAGGTCGATGTGCCTTGGCGCAGGGGCCGATCGTCAGGTTCTGGCAACCTGAACCTCCCATGAACATCGGGTTCCGCTGTCGTTCAGCTTGGCGACCCTATCCTCTGATCAATCGCTTGGGACGGTGATTGCCCTTTGAACCCTTCAAGCCTGGAGAGATCTTATGAAGAACCGCTTTTTTAACGCCGCTGCTGCTGCCGTCATCGGAGTGACCGGCCTGCTTGGCGCTGCCTCCACCGCTTCGGCTGACTCGATCGAATTCGGCTTCGGCCCGCGCGGCGGCGTCGATGTGCAGTATCGCGATCACAACGGTGGCTACGGCGACGAGCGCGACTGGGGTCGCGGCCGCGACCGCCACTGGGACCGTGACCGCCGCGGCCGTTGCGCCCCCTGGATGGCCGTCGACAAGGCTCGCGACCGTGGCTTCCGCCGCGCCTATGTTGCCGACGTTTCCTCGCGCCGCGTCGTCGTCGAAGGCCGTCGTGACGGCTACCGCCAGACGATCGTCTTCGCAAACGCCCGTGGCTGCCCGACGATCGGCCGCTGGTAACATCCAAGCAATCTTCCCGCCTCGTCTCCCCCGGCCGGCGGAAGAATGGCCCCTCATGCTACGGCATGGGGGGCTTTTTTGTTTGTCATGCCTCTTGGGCCAAGCGGTTTCCTTCGACACGGCGATAGAGGTGCTGACCCCGGATGGCGGCTAGTATCCAGAGCTTGCCTTTCTCAATGCGACATGGCCCGCGTCGCGCGGACACGCGGTTCGCCTTTCTCTTGATGATTTCCTGCGTTACGGCGTGCCATCAGAGCAGCGGATGCGCGGCTCGGTACAATCGTCGAAACGTGCGTCCTTTCCCGGTTTGATGCCGCGCGCAAGCTTTACCGAATCTGCTGACATTTTTTGACCGGTTCGAGGGCCGCGTGCGCCTACCGAGCGACTGTCATGCCCGTCTGTTGATCTCCGGTATCTTACCGACAACCTTGCGGCCTGGCCGCGGGATAGGTCATCCGGTCAAAAGGTGCAGCGCCTTATCCTCAAGACAAACGGAGGCTCACAATCTGATACGGGAGCGCGGGTGCTGCCGGGTGCGGTTTGCCCGTGCACCAACGGTCGCCAGGGCCGCGGTCGGCGACAGCTAGGTCCTCGGCCGGTCTGGCCCGGCGAAGAGCGCCTGAGGTCCAGCAATCGTGTCCCCCAAACGAATTTGCCCCTGACGCCGGTTCCGGAGCCAGGGGCAAGGAAGATGCGAGGGCCCGCTTAACGGCGGGCCCTGCTGGACGCTTACTGCTTGATTTCGAAGGTCACGTTGACCGTCACGTTGTAGCTGTTTTCGCCGGTCGCGACCGGAACGCTGTCGGCGGCATATTCCTTGGCCATGCCGGCGCGCATCATCGGCACCGGCTCGGGTCGGAAGCCCTGCTCGGAGATGTTGACGATCTTGCCGACCGAGACGCCGGCAGCTTCGGCCAGCACCTTGGCCTTCTCGACGGCATCGGCAACGGCGGCCTTGCGCGCTTCGGTGATTACGGCTTCCGGCTTGTCGTTGGTGAACTGCACGCCGCCGCCCTGGTTGACGCCGAGCGAAACCGACTTGTCGATCACGTCGCCGAGCTTGGCGAGATCGCGAACGCGGACGCTGACGCCGTTCGTCACCTGGTAACCGATCAGCTCCGGCGCGCGGTTGCTGCCGTCGGTGTTGGTCGGGTAGCTGTATTGCGGGTTGAGCATGAAGCCGCTCGTCTGCAGGTCGCGATCGGCAATGCCGCCGTCCTTCAGCGCCTTCAGCACTTCGGCCATGGTCTTGTTGTTGGCGTCCAGCGCTTCGCGCGCGGTCTTGCCATCCTTGACGACGCTCAGTTGCAGGACTGCCATGTCCGGCGCGGTCGTCGCGCGGCCCTCGCCGGCAACGATGATGGTCGCCTTGTCCTTGTCCGTCTCCTGCGCCTGAGCGGCGGCAACGCCGGCAAAAGCTGCAGCGAAGGCGGCGATCGAAAGCGTGCGGGCAGTGCGTGTGGAAATCATCTTCAATGTCTCTCCGGTTGTTCCGTCCCAAGCGTCTTCTTGGCTATCGATTGTGTGAGCATTGCGGCAATGGCTTGTCCGCAAAAAGGTTTTCCGCTAGAGCCTTGGCCACCCCGCAAACTGCCATTGGTTCGCGGGTCTGGATCAAGACGGTGCCACGCCTCGTTCAGAAGCGCAAAGGCCACCGTAGCACTTAAAGTTGCTGCACCCCGTGTCTTATCCTTGGACCGTTACGGTTTAAGGACAGGAGCGGATCCAGAGTGGGCCTGTAGCTCAATGGTTAGAGCCGGCGGCTCATAACCGCTTGGTTGGGGGTTCGAGTCCCTCCGGGCCCACCATTTCCGTCTTCGGACGCTGTTTTTCCATCGTTTTTTCCTCGATTTGTCTCACCGGAATTCCGGTTCGATGAAAGTGGGACATTTTTGCGGGCCACGTAGGTTTTCCGGCGCTCGAAACCGGCATCAATAATCCGCTTGGATTGGGCGGCTTTGGTGTAGTGCTGCGCCATCTTGGAATCAGACCATCCGAAGATCGCCATCAACTGATGTTCGGTCGCTCCGGCCTCGGCGAGGATCGTTGCGGACGCCTTTCTGAGGCCGTGCGACGAGCATTCCGGCAAATCGGCATCATTGCACCACTGCCGCATCTTGTTGCCGAAGCCGTTCCCGCTGAACGCCTTGCCGTATTCAGTGATAAGGAAGGTTGGCTGATCATGCGTAATCGCGTCCAGCGCCTCGCGAAGCTCGTCTGTGACGGGCAGACTGAGTGACTGCGCATATTTGCCGGAGCCCTTCTCCGGCATGAATTCAATGCGGTCGCCGACGAGGTTCCGCCAGCCGAGCTTGACCAGATCCGAGCGTCTGACGCCCAAATTCAGCATCAGCTCCATTGCAAGCCGGGCCATGGAGCCGAGCGGATAGGCTGCACGATAGCGCGCCAGCTCCGCTTCGCTCCAAGTATGGAAACCGGGAGATTTATGGATTTTGGTGACGCCGTTCGCGGGATTGAACGTCGCCAGCTCGGCGCTAATAGCCCAATTGAACAGCGCCTTCAGATACTTCACCAACTTGTCAGCCGCGCCGGGCGTGCCGCTACGCTTCATCTGGCTGGCTTCGATGTCGGATTTACGGATTTTCTTGAACGGCAGTTCGCCCACATTGACGCAATAGCGATTGAGAACGTTCTGCTTGTCTTTCTGCGTAGCCGGAGACTGGCTTTGAAATGCCTTGGAACGATAATAGGTCTCGACCAGCCAGCGAACCGAACCGGGCTCCAGTCTTGAAATCGGGACCGTCTTTTCACCACGATCGCCAGCCAATACGCGATGATATTCCTCGGTAAACGCCTGGGTGACGCTGCCCGCCTCGTCCAGATAAACGGACGCCATGCGATATTTCGGCATGCCAGGCAGGCGGAGATAGAACCGCTCGTTGCCGTGCCGATCGATATCCCGCGAGCAATATTTGAAGGGGACACGCTGACTACCCGACCGCGTAATCAAACGGGTTTTCGCCA
Organism: Ensifer sp. ZNC0028; assembly: GCF_000799055.1. Taxonomy (NCBI): domain Bacteria; kingdom Pseudomonadati; phylum Pseudomonadota; class Alphaproteobacteria; order Hyphomicrobiales; family Rhizobiaceae; genus Ensifer; species Ensifer sp. ZNC0028. Next base: position 22,168 of record NZ_JTLA01000029.1, on the reverse strand, counting down.
TCGTCTTCATCTCCGCTCAATCCCTGTTCTTTGATGTCGTACCAGGACGCCCGGATTTCCTCGGCATCCCAACGGCGCAACGCGCCGATCTTCACACCTTTAGGCATCAGGCCACGGCGAACCCAGTCGTCAAAGGTGCCCGTCGAGACGTCGAGAAGTTCCGCCGCACGGACGCGGCTCACCGCGACCTTGTAAATGGGCCGTGCGGCCAGCGCTTCAGCTTGCTGCTTCATGTGCGGCTCCTCACGCTCTAGAGGCGTTGTCAGCAAGTGCCAAAGCCTTCTGCTTGGGCTCGACCATATTCGCCGCAAGATACTCATCCACGGCGTTTTCCGGCAGGAACAAACTTCCTCCGATCCGGACATGCCGGATTTCCTGCTTGGCGATCAGGTTTCGGATGCGAGCAACCGGCCATCCGGATCGGTCTGCGAGTTGTTTGGGAGACAAGAGTTGTGCCTGCATTGGAAATTCACCTCCAACTGATGATAGAGTGATATGAACGCAAAAGAATCACATCGATCCTCAAAATGCAACGCGATTATCAGAAAAATAATAACTCGACGCAAGACACGCTGCTCATTCAGATGGGCAAACGTTTGGCGATGATCCGAGAAAACTCGGGACTGAAACAAATCCCCTTTGCGGAAGCGCTTGAGGTCTCCCAGGGCGGCTACAATACCTATGAGCGCGGCCAACGCGAGATTCCCGTTCGCGTACTGCGCTCGCTCTATACAAAGTTCAACGTCAATCCAGTCTGGATGATGACCGGGGAAGGCAGCCCATACAATCGTGACACGGTCGATCTCTATCACGAGGTCACGAACCAAGTTGACGCCTTTATCGTGCGGGAAAACTGTCAGGTGGAACCGGATAAGCGCTTGAAGCTCATCCGTTTCCTAATCGACTACGCCGAACAGCACGGCGAATTCACAGAGGAAATTGCAGAAAAATATCTGAGGTCAGCAATATGAGTAAGTCGAGCTTTGAAAAGAAAATCGAACAGGGTTTCTACGCGATCGGACGCCAGCGTGATCAACTGGCCTCCGAAAAGCGAAGGTTAGCGAGGCAATTGCGCTATGCGCAACATTCGGCCCGGCTTACGAGCCTTTCAAAGCAATACGATTTCGGGATGGTCTTCTTCGCTGCAATGGGAGCCGTTTCGCTCATCATGTTCGACGCAAACAGCGGCTCCGAAGCTTGGATGACACCAGTGCTCAGCCTGTCGCTCACTCTGTTCGCGTGCGGCAGTGCGTTGCGTGGCCGGAAGATGGTCAGCCGGATAAGAACCTTCAATGACCGTTTCGGTAGCTGGCAGTTTTGACAGAAATTATTCAACCCACTTTGATGGGTTGAATAATTTCGGAAAATGCATTATTTGAACCATTTGAAAGGGTCAATTAATGCTCCTGACGCTCCAAACCCATTTTGACGGTGAGTGGCATCACGCTGCGACACTGGAACTCAAGGACGACGCGGCCGGCTTCCAGGGTGCGTCAATCGTCGATTACGATCTCGACTATTTCGTCATTGTGGCATCGGCGGAGTTTTCTGCTGGAAAAACGGTCCGGGACCATCGCGCCTTATCAGTCCGATACCCCGTCGATCTCGAAAATCGATACAGCCGTAGCTGGCCGCCATTCCTGTTGGATCTCATGCCGCAGGGACATGCGAGGCGAAAGCTTGCCGAGCATCTCAGCCTTGCTGAAGGCTCGCGCGCCTCTGATCTCCCGCTGCTTCTGCGATCAGCAACGGGCGGCATAGGCAATATCCGGATCAAGGAAGCGGCCGAGGCCGAAACGGAACGGCTGCGTGGTGTTGAGCGCCAAGGGGTGACAGAAGCAGAAATTCTTGAGCGGTCGGATCGCTTCATGGAAGTCGCCGACCGCTTTGGAATGCTCGCTTCAGGCTCAAGCGGCCTGCAGGGCGAATGGCCGAAGGTCTCGATGACCCAGGCGACCGACGGGCTCTATTATCCCGACAGCTTCGTGAGCGATGATGAGGCCGTGCGCCACGTTATCGTCAAGCTGGTCCGCAGCAACGAGCCCGTAGACCGTCTGATTCTAGAAGGCGAAGCCCTCTATTCCCGGATCGCTCAAGAGATAGGTCTGAATGTCAGCGAACCTTCGACCTATGCCGAAGGTGTCCTGATCATTCCCCGGTTCGACCGAAAGAACAAAGAAGGCGGCGGAACCATCCGGCTGGGCCAGGAAAGCCTTGTATCAGCAATCGGCGTTGCCGATTTCGGCCATGTCGGCACGCATGAGGCCTATATTAACGTCTTGCGCCAACATTCTACCAATCCCTTCGCGGACATTGTCGAATACCTGAAACGCGACATCGCCAATCTGGCCCTCGGCAATCCAGACAATCATGGCAGGAACTCTGCTCTCAGCAAGCGCCACGACGGCACCATCCGCCTGTCTCCGCTCTTTGATTTCGCCCCGATGCGCCTCGCCAAGGAGGGGATCGTTCGCTCCACCCGATGGGCGATGATGCGTGATGGTGGTCGCGATCACCTTCCCGATTGGAAGCGCATTTGCGGCGAGCTAATGCCTGCTCCTGGCGAGCAGAAAGCACTCGCGGCTGTGCTTTCCGAGTTTGCCGAGCATCTGCGCCGGGCTCTGGTCATGGCGAAAGACTTAGGAGCGTCTCCGGACACTATGGACCGCGCGATGGGACGCTGTATCGAGATCGCAGATAGCGTTTCGGCGGCATGTCACGGATGACGAAGGGCAGCTAAATGGCTCGATGGAAGAAGCCGACGAAAGAGGAGATTCTTGAGAACCGGCGAACACTGGCGGAACGTGCTCGAACTGGGGACCTGAGACTGCCCGGTGCCGTAGCGGAGATCCGCAAGGGGTTCGGCATGACGCAGGAGGAGTTCGCCAAGACGCTGTCTCTCACCAGGCGACAGGTTGCGGAGATCGAAGCCGGAACGGCGAATCCCACGCTTGAAACATTGGAAAAAATCGGTCGGCTGTTCGGGTTTGGAATCGGTTTCGTACCCAGAAGCGGTTGACGCAAGCATCCGCTGAGCAGGCCAGACAGACATTTACAGGTCATCGCCAGTGAAAAACGGGAACATGCACCTCCAGGCTAGATTTTGGCACCAACCACTTCACGTTCATCCGTGCCATCTGCAAGTCGAAGCTTCCGATACGCTTCAGAGGACAGCCAACCGGTAACAACCTTCTGGAATGATTTGTCATTCACAAACCGTGCAAAAATCTCCTCGTTTTGATCCATGCGTTCAACGAAAAGAGCCTCAAGTAGGTTCTTGAATACAAGCTCGAATTTGTCGGCTGGGTTCACTGCCGCGGCTTGCTTCAAAGCAGCATCTGATACCGCAACCTCAACCAATTGATCGAAAAAGAACTGATCAGCTTGGTTGAAGTCAGTGCCAAATCTTTCATTCACAACGTCGATAAGGCGAGACAGTGGAACAGCCTCTTCCCGCAGTATTCCGCTGCCGACTTCGGATGGACCCTCAAGCCGATTGGCTTGGCCATCGCTAAGACTGATTGAGCCTTCGCTGATCTTCTGGAGGCGATAATATTCCAGCCGTACTTCGTCGTCGAATTGATAAGAGGGGCCGGCCCCGCGCTTTGGAAGTTTTGTGGCAAGGTGACGCAGGAACACATACAGGCGTTCGAGGTCGGTGTCCTGATACGGAATGATCTGGCTGAGGAAGCCATAGAGGCTGCAGAAGGCCAACAGCTTTCCTCGCCATAGCTCGGCCTCATCTGGCTTCTCATCCTGGAGCTCTTTGAAACGGGATACCGGAGAATCGAGCGCGGCATTCATCAACTGGTGATCGTTCGGGCTCTGGCGCTGACGAGGCTTGAAATACACGGCGCTGAAGCGTTCAATGTCGGCATTAACATAGATGCCATCGGCATCAAGTTCGCTCTTGATCTCGTACATTCGAGCAGGGTCGACGTCCTCACCAATCTCCGCGCCTTCATAATAGGTCTTGAATGCCTGGCGGATTTCATCCCTCTCGTTGATGAAATCGAGAACGAACGTGTCTTCCTTAAGTGGGTGAATGCGGTTAAGGCGGGAAAGCGTTTGCACCGCCTGGATGCCGGCAAGCCGCCGGTCTACATACATCGTGTGCAACAAGGGTTGATCGAAGCCCGTTTGATATTTCTCGGCAACGAGCAGCACCTGATATTCCTGGGTGGCGAAGACCTCCGGCAGCTCCTTTTCACGGACGCCGAAATTCAATCCTTCCTCGGTGTAGGTAACATCCTTCAACTTATCGTCCGTGACAACGCCCGAGAAGGCCACCAAAGACTTGATGGAGTATCCCTTCTCCTTGATGTAGCGGTCGAAGCTCTGCTTGTAGCGAACAGCTTCGAGGCGGGAGCCTGTGATCACCATCGCCTTGGCTTGCCCACCGATCTTGTGCTGGGTCGCCGCATGGAAGTGCTCGATCATCACCTCGGTCTTCTGGCTAATGTTGTGCGGATGCAGCTTTAGGAAGCGCGCCAGCGCACGGGCCGCCTTTTTCCGCTCGACGTTCGGATCATCCTCGCTTGCCTTTAGAAGCTGGAAATAGGTGGCATAGGTCGTGTAGTGTTTTAGAACGTCGAGAATGAAACCTTCCTCGATAGCCTGTCGCATCGTGTAGCGGTGCGCGGATTTATCGCTGCGCCCGAACACCTTGAAGGTCTTGTGCTTTGGCGTTGCGGTAAAGGCGAAGAAGCTCAAATTTGCCTGTCGTCCGCGCTTCGCCATCGATCGATACAGCTCGTCGACATCCACTTCGTCGTTTTCAGCCATGTACTTCGCAGCTTCCTCGCGGAGACCTTGGCCGCCGAGTACCTCCTTTAGATCGGTCGCCGTTTCACCGCCCTGCGAACTGTGCGCCTCGTCGATGATCACGGCGCAGTGCCGAGACTTCAGTGTGCCGCCATCGGCTTCGCCGCGCTCTTCCGCCATCTTCGCGAGCTGGCGCGAGACGAAGGGAAACTTCTGCAACGTTGTGATGATGATCGGCACGGCGCTTTCCAGCGCCTCGGCAAGCTGGCGCGAACTCTCGTCGATCTTCTGCACGACACCATGCTTGTGCTCGAACTGGTAGATCGTGTCTTGCAACTGCTTGTCCAGCACGACGCGATCGGTGATCACGATGACGCTGTCAAAAACTCGGTGGTTCTTGTCGTCATGCAGCGAAGCCAGCCGGTGCGTGAGCCAGCCAATGGTGTTGCTTTTGCCGCTGCCGGCTGAATGCTCAATCAGATAATTATGTCCGACGCCTTCGCGTTGCGCCTGCTCCACCAACGAGCGTACCGCTTCGAGCTGGTGGTAGCGCGGAAATATCATGCTCTCCTTCTTAACCTTTCGGCCCTGATCGTCTCGCTTCTCCTCGATTTGCAGATGGATGAAGCGCGCCAGCAGATCGAGTAGGCTGTCCGGCTGCAACACCTCTTCCCAAAGATAGGCCGTGCGATAGCTGCGCCCCTTCGGATCGGGCGCATTTCCCGCGCCACCGTTGTTGCCCTTGTTGAAAGGGAGGAAGTGCGTAGCTGATCCGGCAAGGCGCGTGGTCATGAACACGGTATCGGTGTCGGCAGCAAAGTGGACCAGCATACGCCGCTTGAACTCAAAGATCGGCTCGCGCGGGTCGCGATCATTGCGATACTGATGCAATGCCCGTTCTACAGTCTGCCCAGTCATGGCGTTCTTCAACTCAACAGAGGCGATGGGAATACCATTCAGGCTGATGGCTACATCGATCGAGTTCGTTGAAACTTTTGAGTAGAAAAGCTGCCGGGTGACGCCAACCCGGTTTGCCGCGTAACGGGCTTCAAGCTCAGGGTTTAGGCCATGCGCGGCCTTGAAGAAGGCGACGCGGAGCGTCTTGCCGTAGCACTTGAAGCCGTGGCGCAGGGTGGCGAGCGAGCCTTCCCGATCCATCCACTTGGTCAAGTCGGTGAGGACCTGCGCGCCCGTCCTGTCCCCGTGCAACGCTTCCAGTGCCTTCCACTCCTTAGCCTGGGTGGCGCGGATGAAGTCGAGCACAGCCTCCGGAAACAGCGCCCGCTCGCGGTCGAACCCCGCCGCCGGCTCTGACACATAACCATCGGCAAGCATCGTTGTCTCAATGACCCACTCAAAAGCAGCTTCCGAATGTCGGGCAATGTTCATGCCGCCGCGCCTCCGAGTTTCTGTCGTAGGAACCATATTGCCACAGGACTAAATGGCTGGTGCTCAGCCGCGTTCACGCGGTGGTCAATCTGATCTTGAACTTTTTGTCGAGCATCTCGGGTGGAATGCCACCACTGCAAAACCGAATCCAACGCCGCCTTGCGGTTGTTTTTTAAATGATGCAAGTTCAGGCCTAAAACATCGTTTAGTTGAACATTGAACTCCTCATCAGGACTTTGAATTGTTCCGTCGACAAGATAGCGCACCCTGGCTTCAATAGCGTGAGATTTTGTTGCGGGATTCCACTTCAGGTTGCGATTAGCCTTTTTGGTATCGCAATGTTGTTCCGCAGGAGATTTTTTCTCACCACCAAGGCATGCGCCGAGCAGATTTCCATAGGTTAGTTGGAGGTTCGGATATGCGTCTTGGCACTGCCAGTGCTCAATCTTCATCTTCAACGGATCATTATGCAATCGGCTCATACAATAGCTGCACAATCCTTTCTGTTCTGCGATGAGCGAGGCCCGAAGGTCATCTTTATACGCATAATTGTTGTAGTCGCTGTGCGCCTGTAACCGATGCTGCGTAAGACTATTCGGCTCGGTACCCTTAGTGATCATTCTCACGTGTCTCCCTCCAAGAAGTCGAGAAGGGTTCTCGCGCGAGTGATCTCCGGGTCGTCTTCTCCAATCTTGGCGGACAAGACTTTGATTGCCGCCCTTGCTTCGGTGGCCTTACCGTCAGCAATCAGTGTGCCGATACGGTTGATTTCTTTTTCCACTGTTGGATTTCGCGAATATGTATCCATCACCTCTTCGAGCACACGGCTCGAATCGACCCCGAAAGACCTGCTAGGAGAATAAATTCTCCCATCCGCAATCATCTGAATCTTCTCGTGGGGCACTTCCCCAATCACCTGTGGCGAGTGGGTAGTGGCAATGAACTGGCATCGCGGAAACGTTTTCTCAAGATTCCCAACAATCTTTCGCTGCCACTGCGGATGAAGATGAAGATCAATCTCATCAATGAGGATAACGGCCTCGGCGCTCGCCAGCGGGTCCTCAAGTCGCGGGTTGGCCTGCGCGAGGCGTTTAGCGATATCCAGAACAAGCGCCAATACGTTGCGCTCACCGTCCGACAGCTGGCGAACATCTAGGGTCGTACCTTTGATGTCGATTTCAACTCTCGACACGCTTTCGGTGGATGGTCGCAGGTTTGAATAGCCTGGCAGGAAGCGTTCGAGCGCGGCGTTGATCCCATCAATCAAATGTCGTGAGGCGGGCCGTTCAGAAGCAAGTTCGATTTGGGCACGCATCCAGTCAGCAAACTGCCGCAGACTTAGTGCGTTCGAATGTAGCGCGTTCACATAGGCAAGCTGGCTGGTCCCAGCGGCAGATTTCCGTTCGGCCTGTTCGTTCATGATCGATCGAGCCGTAGAGTAGTGGATCATCAACGGAGCGCTGCGCTCTTTGCTCACCCGAATCTTCAGGTCCTCCTTTGACGGATAGAAGTACACGGGTTCGGCAGGTGACACGGTTTCCTGTAATTCGCGTAGCTGGTTACGCAGGCGGTCCCGTGGACGTGTGGTTTCCAAAATTTCACGGCGCAGGCGCTCAATGTTTTCTGGCGTCTCAGTGGCGACCTGTTCCCGCCATTCGCGTAGGCGTACAAAGGCGTCACCTTTGTTTCCGAAGTCGAGATGTAGTGCTGCCTCCCCAAGAGGCGCATCGCCATGAATGTCGTCGATGCCAAAACCGAAGGGCTTGAACGGCATTTTCTGAAGGTTTGACAAAAGGTGTGAACCGCAAAAGCGGATCGCGTCCAATGCTGTACTCTTGCCAGCACCATTCACCCCAATGATCAGGTTGAAGCCCGGATTGAAATTAAACTCCGCCTCTTCGAAGGCTCGGACGTAATCGAGCGAAAGCCGTGTAATTTTCATGCTTCCTCCGAAAGGTCGATCTGGCCGGTAACGGCGGCAGTGATCAAAGCGCCGCGGCGTTCCTTTAATAGGTTAATGGAATGCTCGGCAGCAGCGCGCAAGCGGTCGATCCTGGCGGTTTCAGTAGCGATGTATCGGACGATATCGTATTGTTCTTCGAGAGGCGGGTATGGAAACCAAAGCGCCAAGAAGTTCTGCGAATAGAGCCTGAGAAATCCTTGCGAACCTGTGCCCAGACCGGTCGATTCCGAACGGAAAACGGCCTGCAACAGTGGGGTCTTGAACATTTCGACATAATAGTCTGTTGAGATTTCCGCAGACGGCCAAAATACAGCGTAGTCGGGACTCACGAGGCCATCTTGCGTCGTGATCGCGATCAGGCCCGTGGCAGCCCTCATGCGGTTTACGACCAATTGTCCAACCGACGTCTTTTTGTAGCCGATCAGTTCCTCAGGGCGAGTCAGTTTCTCGGAGACGTCGTTGTGTGGCACCAACCCTCTTTCCATGCGCAATGACAACAGGACCTCAGAGCCGTCTGTGCTGCGCTCGTCGCGCTCTTCAAACAACCATTTGCTTCTCTTCAACTGCCAGTGCGCGGGAATGTCGCCGAGCCAATCGATGCCGGAGGGGCGCAAGCGTACGGCGGGGTTCAGTCCGCGCATGATCGCTTCGGCGACGATCACGCGTCGCTTCTCGGCGAGGAGATCGAGCACTCGCTGCTTGGCGAAAATAAGATTATCAATGTCGGATGTTTGTTTATCGAGGAACCGGGCGATAACCTGTTGAACGGACTTAGGCGGAACAGGAAGCGCCATAGAGCCAATGGCGTTCTTTGGAACTCCATAACGAGTAATTCCGGTGGCAGCGAGTTCCAACTGAATCCGCAGCACCTTTGATTGCAGGCAGCGAAAAAGAAACTCGCCATCCAACTTCTTAGGGTCAGGTCGGATCATGGCTAGATGGTAGCCGCACACCAAGTCATCTGAGGTCTCAGTAACCAGAGCGGGAATAGCGATGTCTTCCCAGGATTCCGAGTCCTTTGTAATAACCACGTCATCAGCCAGCAGACGAAACTTGTTGATCTCAGCTTGAGTCGCCGTGCCCGCCATGAATTCTATGCCGAGGTGGATCGTCTCATTATTATAAACGTCCGTATAGTTGCAAAGACGAACGGGCAACTCTTCATCCGATGCAATTTTGTCAACGTTACTGACGGCATACTCCGCAACGGAGCGAAGGGGCCGAACGGTCCAGTCGGGCGGCACCTCTCCTTGCCAACCGTCAATACTGTTCATTCAGTCACCTCCCGCAGTAGCCGAAGAATTTCATCTTCCGCCTTTTTCAGGTCTGCATCGATCTCAGCCAACTTGCGTGGCGGAGTGAATTTGTAGAAGTGGCGGTTAAAGTTGATTTCGTAGCCGACTTTATCTTTGCTGCGGTCCAACCATGCATCCGGCACATGCGACAGCACCTCGCGCTTGAAATAGGCTTCGATATCCTCCTTCAGCGGCACGTTCTCGAAATCGCGCAGCTCTGCATCAGCCTCGAAGCCTACACCCTTCTTCACTGCGGCACCCTTCGCGTCCTTCGCGGTGAAGACCGTGCGAAAGAGCTTTTCCTCCGCCGCCTTCCAGCGCGATCCGCGCTTCTTCAGGAGCTTCTCGACGCTGGCCCAGACCGCGTTCCAGTCGAACTGCGCTTCGCGGCCAAGCGACTGGTCGATGATTTGAATGTCGTCCAGTAGATGCGGCGCGGCATCGAGGAAACGCGCCTTATCCTCAACCGTCATCTGATAGCGTAGTTTCAGCGCCCGCTCGACCGTGACCCGAGTGTACCCGAAGTCTTGGTTGTTGAAGATCTTGGACTTTTCGTTCGCTTGGAAACGTCCATAGAGCCGCACGATGTCGGCGATCTGGGCGGGCTCATCTGCACGCTCGTCCCCGTCCCGCGCGGGTCCTTCGCCAATTTTGCGGCGCTTGTCGCCCTGGCTGCGACGCATCTGAATCCAAGTTTCACGCGCATCGACGAGTTGAATTTTGCCCTTGCGCTCCTTCGCCTTCCGGTTCGTCACGATCCAGATATAGGTGCCGATACCAGTGTTGTAAAACATCTGCTCTGGCAGGGCGACGATGGCTTCGAGCATGTCACGTTCGATGATCCAGCGACGGATTTCGCTTTCTCCGCCGCCCGCGCCGCCGGTAAAGAGAGGTGAGCCCGAAAATACGATGGCGGCACGTGAGCCGTATTTTTGCTTCTGCGGATCGACAACCTCAAACTTGGAAATCATATGCTGAAGGAAAAGCAGCGAACCATCATTGACCCGGGGAAGCCCCGCCCTCCAAGGGCTATCTTTCGAGGCTTTCTCATGTCGCCTGATGATCTCTTTCTGCTGCTTCTTCCAGTCAACACCGAAAGGTGGATTAGCAATGAAGTAATCAAAAGTCTGGCCTGCAAACTTGTCGTCCAAAAAGCTGTCGCCGAATTGAACGTTTTCACCGCCCCCGTTGTGGTCAACTTCCTTCATCAGCATATCTGACGCGGCCGTAGCGAAGGCTCTCTTGTTGTAGTCCTGACCATAAACATAGAGTGTCGCGTCGGCATGATGATCGCGCATGTACTTCTGCGCTCCGGCAAGCATTCCGCCTGTGCCACAAGCTGGGTCAAGCATGCGCATTGCGATGCCTGGCTTGCTCAATAGATCATCCGCGTCTAGAAAGAGCAGATCAGTCATCAGCGTGATGACCTCACGTGGGGTGAAGTGATCACCGGCTGTTTCGTTCGCGAGCTCATTGAAACGACGGATCAGATTTTCGAAAACCAAGCCCATATCTTGGTTTGTGACTTTCAGTGGATGCAGATCGACATCACAAAATTCTTTAATGACCAAATAGAGAATATTGGCATCATGCATGCGCTCAATTTCGTTTTCAAATTCGAAGTATTCGAAGATCCGCTGAACGTTTGCAGAAAACCCCTTAATGTAGCTCACGAGGTGCTTGTTAAGATTGTCGGGGTCGCCCTTCAATCTCTGAAAGTCGAGCGCAGAGCGATTATGAAAACGGTGCCCTGCGGCCTTGTTCAACATCCGATCTAGAGCTTCATCCTGAAGCTTACCGTTTGCCCGGCGTTCATATTCTGCCAGCACTTTCTCTTTCGTATCGGCGAGTACGCAGTCGAAGCGACGCAACACCACGAGCGGCAACATCACGCGCTCGTACTGTGGCGGGCGATAGGGGCCACGCAGGAGATCCGCGATTTGCCAGATTAAATTCGCGAGGTCGGAATGCGTTGCCATTCTAACGATGTCCTCGCGCTCGGGACTTGTAGGTATTCATATTGGTCATTCCACTTCTGGCGGACTTCTCAGCCCCGCGTTTTCCGGTGCGGTTGATATCGAGATCAGCCGCTCATACTCTTCCGCAGCTATGACGACGACCACCGGCCGCCCATATTTTTCAATCGCGACAGGTGCGGCCCGCGCGAGATCGATCAAGTTGCCAAAATGGTTCTTGGCGTCGCGTGCCGACATTCGTTGCATGAGTCGCCCCCTGAGATGGAGCTACTTTAGCCAGCTTTCTTTGGGCTGGACAAGCGAGGATTCGAGGAGAACCATGCCAAACGGTCGCGGCAGTAGACGGTTATTCTGCTTCGGAGCCCGATTTGTGCAGTCATCCAAGCCGATCTTGATTGCCCTGGCATGGTCGCGGTCAAGGATGCAGAAGCGCCAAACTTCTTGACTGAACTTTAAAGCAACAAGAACCGCTCATTTGAGCCGAATTTCGTCGATCCGGCTTTTCGCTTCTGAGCTCAATTGCCCACTTTCTAACGTCTCGATCAAGCTGCCTGGAAAATGTGTCATGTACCACTGTTTCTTGCGGTCGCGATGCGCCGCGTAGCCCTCATCGGATAACATGCCCCAGTGCTCCCAGTAGTATTTTTCTCCCCCAACTCGGAGAGTAAAGTCAGGCAAGAAGAACGTTCCGTCTGCAGCGTAAAGCGGCTCCTCGTAGGTGAAAGGTACTCCAGCTTGGTGAAGCAGATTTGCGATGATGACCTCGGATTTGGAACGAACCATGTCGCCGCTCAACGCCTCATGGATCTTGCCGCTTTGATACCAATCACTTCTCGCCAATAGACGGTCATCAACTGTTCTAAAGTGCCCGAATAGCGAAGACGAAACCAGCAAACTTTGCGCGTTTTCCTTCCTTCGCGCTTCGAGCAATGGAGAAAGATTGCCCTGTATATAGAGCTGACAATGTCCTTGCGCGCGCGTTAATGCTGTATAGAGCAACTCTGCTGAAAGCGGTCTGCGCGAAGCCGGTAGTATCACGAATGTATGAGAAAACTCGCTTCCTTGCGATTTGTGTATCGAAATCGCGTATGCAAGTTCAAGGTTGTTTTCGACGCTTTCTGAGGTGAACTTTCCCTTCGTAGAGGTAGGAATCTCGCGTCCGTAATTAACGCAGACCTTATCTTTCCGCGCAAATTTCACCTGAAATCGCTTAAGTCGTTTTTTGTTGTAACCGGAAAAGACCTTCTTCAGATCGGCGCGATCAAAGTTGTGTGGCTCAACATACCCGATCTCCCCGTTAAACAACTCAACTTGACGAGATTTTCCCAAAGCAAAATCGTAAGCCCAAATTCCCCGACGTGATGTCCTGTTCTGGATCTGAATCACCTTGTCGTTCAAGGTAATCCCATCAACAGCCCCCACTCTATTAATCAGGTCATTGGTGAGGATTGATTGCAGCTCGATGTTCAATGCGTCGACGCCGTGGAGCTCTCCGCGATGTGGCGTTAAAACCTGAAGTCTTTCTGGTTTATTTTGCATGACTTCATTTCGCCAAAGCTTGTATACTTGATCTTCGTCGGAATCCCCTGGAAGAACAGAGACGATATCAGCAACCAAACTCGCGACTAGTCCATCGGCTGAATTCCAATAGACCACGTCCAGGTCTTCATCGATCTTGCCGCCCTGATGCACTTTCTGAAGGAGTTGTTCAGCCGCGGGCGAAGTCTGTTCGCCGTAAACAGCAGAATCCACCAGGAATAACTCGGCGAGACCGAGTATGCCCTGACCCTTCGCATCGAGCCGATTTTCCATCTGACGCATATTGGTTTGTAGTACCGCCAGGTTGGGTGCTCCGACCTTGCGCAGCCATTCGATGATGTCGGAAAATACTCGTCCGCGACCGATGGGCGGGAGCTGATTATGGTCGCCTACCAGGATCAGTCGTTTTACATTCTGCCATTCGATAGACCGGAAAAAGGTAGCTGCGAGGGCCAGGTCGAGCATGGATGTCTCGTCGATAACAATCGTGCCTTCGAGATCAGCGCATTTTCCTCCCCATCGTTTGAATGTGAGGTTGTCGTTGAGCCATCCGTTTGATGCCAAGAATGAATGGATTGTTGAGACGTTGACGCCGCCAATGTTGAATCGCTCGAACACTGCGCGCACGCGATCAGTCGCCTTGCCGGTCGGTGTCATCACATTGATCGGTGCTCCGGTACCTTCGACCTGGCGAATGGCCTTAACGATGGCCCGGATAATGGTGGTCTTGCCGGTTCCTGCGCGGCCGGAAACGACTGATAACGGCAACCTAAAGATCTGGGAGCACTGGCCGGCCTGAGCTTCCACTGCCAGCCGGTATTCGTCGCCGCCCTTTTTGGCCAATGAGGACTCATCGTCGGAAACGGCACGAAGCCAAAAACCCTCCGGAACCGGGCGTGGAAGCGTGATCGGCGGCCGATCAAAAAGCTCAGTCAACGTTTTGTCTACGGTCCTTTCGTCCTGGAAGACACGCTTCAAATAAAGATAAAGCCTATCTTCTTCCTTTCTCAGCACCAGCGCCTTTTCAAGAGGCTCCCGGTCAACGTCGAAATAGCGCAGACTGAAATTTTGCCGTTTCCATTCGGGCAACCGATCCATGCGCGCATTGATTTCTTTGAGGATGATGTCTGCCGGGCGAAAAGTTTGGTTCGGCTCGCGCTTCAATTGCTCAACACAAAGGGAGCGCAGTCTTCGAGGATCGTCATTGAGCATGTCGCAGAGGACCTCGCCGCCCAACTCCGGCGATGGGAAGACACCACGATCAATCGTGCTCCAAGGAATAACATCGTCAGGCCCATCGCCGATGAAAAACTCGCTCAACAAATACGGGTCTTCAACGATGGATGACAAGCTCTCCGGAAGGCCATGCGCGGCGCGCTTCTGTCCGACGATGCTTTGCAATTGATCAAGGTAAAGGTCAATCCGAACTGCAATCGTCTTGAGAAAGGCCCGGACATCATCCTCAAGCAACTGCCAGGAGCGCGACACCCGCTTTAGAGCAAGGCCAGTGAGTTCCAGTTCGGGGCAGTCTTTTCCGGTTTCCAGGGCATTGAAAAATAGCTCATAGGCCTTCTTCTCCTCACCACGATCACAATACCACTTGCCGTTTTTGATAGAGCCGCCTGCCTCAAGGAGGTCCATCACGGTCAAAAGTCCCGGATACAGACCTCGACGCTTCCAGAGTTTGGCAATCTGCGCCTGCACCCATTTGGCGCGGGCATCCCAATCCTCATGAGTGTCGCCGATTTCCTTCAGCCGCGCTATGACGTCTAGCATTTGCTCAAGCATGCCGATGGTCACATCGTCGGTAATATGACGGGCCCCATATTTACAGGTGGCAGGATTTTCCGGCGTGACCAGAAGCCTGTCTAGAGTTTCGGGCTGCTCGCGGTAGGCGTGATAGGGAATGCGAAAGCCTTCGTTTGGATAATGCGATGATACGTTTCGCGCCCATATCATGCCATCCGCATAATTCTGACGCACATAGTCAGAGGGATTGGAATAGAAGAGCGGCTTTCCGATCTGTTTCACGCGAGAAACGCCGACTATGACGTACTTCGGATCGTTTTCGTCGGTAAATGGGTTGGAATGGTTGGCGTAGTAAAAGATGAGGCTTTCATCCTCCTCCAGCTCCGCAAAAAACTCGTCCGCTCCCACTCGGCGCTTGTTATTGTCGAGGCGGCCATCGGTATATACCTCTTCACCATACATGGCTTCGTAAGGCCAAACGCAGACCGAAGATGGAGGAATATCCCATTCTTCGCGCTCAGCACCGCCGTAGAAAAAATCGGGCGGATTGGAATAGCCGCGAATGGCATCGGGCCCAAAGGCATTGATGCTATATATGCAGGGTGGTAAGTTTTCGCTTTTCAACTTGCAGACGGCCTGCCCAGAACAGGCTTTTTCCTGTTCCAAATCACGCTCCCGATGGATCAAATCCCCGGGAAAGGATTTCATGCCCACGCAATAGGTGTTGTGTTCCGGTTCTGAACAGATCCGGCCATTCCATCCGTCATTGTGCCAGGCGATACGTGCGGTGAGATGAGTGGTCATTGATACTTCTATTTTGTATAGGTACTGGAAATACAATTACAACTTGAAGTCGCGAACCGCGTCAATGGCGCTATTTACCTCCGCGACATTCAATGCATCCTCGAGAGATTGAATGGCTTTGCCGTCATCTGCCACGCTCGCCAGGAGCTACAATATCGACAGAGCAGCCGAGCATTCGAAGAACCTGCAGGACTTTTCCAACTTGAGCTGTTGGCTTACCTGCTTCGAGATCCACAATGAACCGTACGCCAACGCCAGAGACGCCGGCAAGCTCGTCCTGCCGGAGGTTTTGCTCTTTACGTGTTGTTCTGACCAGAGCGCCAATATCGGCTGAAGTTCTGACTTGCGTTGCCATCATCGTCTTCCCGCTCGGGAAAATATCAAACAAACTGGGGCGGTGTCGAGTATATATTTCCCGATAGGGAAATTTACTGGATTCCGATGGCGGTAGCCTGTACCACCGATTGGAAGTCTATTGCCCGCTGATTGGGAACGGTGGCAATTCTTGCATTGCCACGAAGCCCTTGGTACGCGTTTCAAACCATCGGATTTCGATCCAACTTCCCTCGGTATGCCGGATGCAGGTGTGACACAATCGCGTCAAGCAGCGCTGGCGGCTTCGAGCCCGTCAGCAGCAGCATCTTGCCGGTCTTCATTTCCAGAATCTGATCGGCCGTCATAAGCTTCTGGCGCTGCTCGGCGGTTGAGGTCTTGCGGCTTTCGCCGAGTTTCGCGGATGATTGCTTGGTGCGGGTCAGCACCGTCTGATCGCCAAGGGCGTTTGCGGCCCAATTTGCGGTTTCGAATTCGGCGCGGCCGAGACCGAAAATGCGGGTGGTAACGCAGGAGCCGAGAATGCTGGCGGTGTCGCCCTTGCCATAGACGCTTTCGATCTGGCCCTTGTCCTGGGTGATGAACAGCGCCTCGACGCCGCAGCCGGCGGCGACGTTGGCGATGTTGATCAGCTTTTCCATCCGGCCGAGACGGACAAACTCGTCCAGCACCAAAAGCACGTTCCTTTTCGGCTTCCTGGCGCCCTCCAGCCGCACGGCAATGCCGAGAATGATGTTTGTCAGCAGTCGGAGAAAAACTGCCTGGGCGTCCACTTGGTCGAGCGGCACGACCATGAAGAGATCGGCGCGGCCCTCGAACAGGTTTTCGAGCGAGCATGTGGAGGCGCTGAGGAAACTACGCAGTTCGTCGGAACGGGCCCAATCGAAGGCCTTCTTGATCGTCGTCTTGATCGCGCCGCGCTCGTTCTCGCCGGCTGCAAGGAAGGTGGCAGCGGCGGCGGCGGGGCGGGTGCCGAATGTCTCTGGCGCTCCGGCCCATTCCGTCAGTGTCTTTTCAAAGCCGGCGGAAAACAGCAGGTCCATGACGGTGATCAGGTTGCGATCGGCTTCCTCGCGCCTGGTCATAACGACCTCGATCACGGCGGCAATCATGGATTTCGCCATTTCGGCAAAGTGTGCGCCGTTTCCGCTTTCCGGTCGAACCAGTCCTTCGGCGATGACCTCGATGTCTCGGACCAGGTGCGCTTGCCGGATATAGTCGAGCGGGTTGAAACGGTCCTTCGACGGTTCCATGACGCCAAAGGGGTTGAGGACCACGACCTGGCGCCCGAGCGATCGGCGATAACGGCGGGTCACCGCGAAGTTTTCACCCTTGATGTCGAGGACCGCGACCGGTCCGTCATGGTCGATGATTGCGGGAATGACGACGGACACGCCTTTCCCGGCGCGGGTGCCGGCGATGGCGACATGGTGGCCGGCGCGCCATCCGGTCTTTGGGTTGGAGCGGTAGCGCAGCATTGCGCCGCCGGAGAGTCCGAGCGGCAAGCCGGTGTCGTTGTGCCGGAGTTGGCGCAACTCGCTCCGGTTCATCCAACGGGCGCGCCATGGGCCTTGTTTTGAAATGCGGTTGGGCGATGCCGGCGCGACGATCATGATTGCCCGCAGAATGAAGAACAGCGGAACAGGCAGGCCGATGGCGAGGCTGGTTTGCACGCCAAGCTTTTGCGCTTCGGTGAAGCGATCCCAGGTCGATACCATGCCTCGGATGCTCTCGATTCCGGAATAGCCGGCATTGCGCCAAGCCTTGAAGCTGTCGAGCAGAACGCCTGCCGCAATGGTAGGGTCGGTAAGGGCGAGAGCAGACGCGGCAAGGAGGGTAGCCCCCACAGCTAAGCCCGACGCGCTGCGGATGCGGCCCTGGGTGTCTCCCGCCAAGGTCAGCAGCGCAAACGCGCAAAACATGACCAGGATCGCGGCGCGCGCATTTTGATAGATCGTTGGCCAGATCAACGGTGCGGTTTCCATCAGCAGGAAACCGGCGGCTAAGACGGCGATGGAAAGGGCATAACGATAGGGCTGAATGATGAGATTCATGGATCAAAAACTCCAGACGGAAATGAAAATCAAATGCGGACGCGACCGGGCGCGGTCGGTCGGCCTGTCACATCGGCGGCGCGACCGTCTCCAGCATCGCTTCGGCTTGCTCCAGCAGGGCGAACGCTTCCGTCAGCTCGGCCGAGGCCGTGCCGCTGGAATGATTGCCGGAGGCGAGCCAGGCGTTCATGAACGTAGCCTGTGACGCGATGAGCGATTTCAGCGATCCTTCCAAAGCCGCTTGCCGGCCTTCGATCATGTCGGTCGAGCGTTTCTCCAGCGCCTCGAATTGCGCGGTTCCGCTCTGCAAGGCGTTCATCAACGTCTCGATGTAACCCAGTAATTCGCGCTCCAGCGGCGAAAGGGTCTCGGGCATCGGTGGTCTGGTGGGCATGGTCATCGGTCAATCTCCCTGGAGGATCTTCAGGCATGGCGTCTTTTCGGTCCCGGCCTGGCAGGTGATCAGCTGAAGGCGGTTGACGTCCCAGGTGAGGACTTTGCCGCTGCTGGTCTGGTTGACCTGCAACCCCATCTGCCAGAGGCTGGCGTTCTGGGCGCGGTCGATCATCTGGCCCGCCCAAAACCAGCTCGCGGTGAAGCTCAAAAGGACGATCAGCAGTGCCACCGCGCCCATGGTCAGGAAGAATGGCTGTACCATCGACCGGAGCCAGTTCACTTCCGCCTCGGTCATCGCCAGTGCCTCGCTCAAGTGCTGGCGGTTCGCGTCCGTGAAGCTGCGGATATCGGTCTCGATTGTAGCTTGCGCGCGCTTCAAGGCTTCGCTCCAATCGGTCTCGAAGCTCGTCGAGGGCGATGGCGTCGAGCCTGCTTCCGGAACGGCTGGGCTCGCCAGCCGATCTTTCAAGCGCTCGCTCAAGGGTATTCTCTCGGGTCCAGTCTTCACGGAACAGGTCTCCTTTCAGACGCCAGCGCTCGTCGGTCTCCGGATCGCGGACGGTGATGTAGTTTTTGCCGGCGCGCGGCAGATCGAAACCCGCCGCCGTCAAAGCCTCGGCCATGCTCGGACGGTCATGGATTTCGCCGGTCTCGATGCGCTGGACGATCCAGTCATGGATCAGCTCGCGGGCATCGCCGCGCCTGACGCTTTCGATGAGGCTGACGGTCTCGCGGGCGCGCTCAGGCGCCATCGGGTCATTCCAGCCGTGTTCCTTATTCAGAACATCGCGCAGGGCGTCGTAGTGCTTCTGGTAGCCGGGTGGCGCGATATTGAGGCTGCGCCCGCTAGCAAGCTCCATGCGCGGGGTTACGAAATGCAGCTCGACGCGGCCCTCGTGGGTATGGCGGACCCAAAGCATATCGTGCTGGTCGGGTTCGAGGCCGGCAAAGGCAAGGCTCCCGAAGGCGTCCATCACCTGCCGTTGCTGGGCAGGGTTCGGCGCGTCTTCCGCCGTGAAGGCGATGACGCCGGCGCGATAGGTCCACTGGTGCGGGCAGGCGTCGATCAGCGCGCGCATGCGGTCCGCATCGCCGCGCAACACTTCCGGCAGGGGCTCGCGGGCAAACAGCATGATCTCGCCGCGCTCGTCGCGGATCGCGTTGCGGTTCTGGTCGTAAGCGACAACGTCGCGCTCGACCAGATAGTCAACCGGTCCCGATCCGCCGCCCTGACCGTTTCGGAAAAACTTGATCAGCACGGCGCGCCATCCTTGGCCGTGAACTGCTCAAGGGTTTCCGATAGCGCCCGGTCGATGGCGACCAGGCGCGCGGCAACCGTGATTGCGTCGATGGCGGACATCTGGCCCTGAGCCTGGGCCGTGTTCAGCCACCGTGCGATCTGGTTGAGGTTGCCGCCGATCCGGGCGACGGCGCGCACCAGCTCCGGGTCCACCTTGGGGGCCGGACGGCGGCGGCGCGCCTCGGTGAGGCCAAGCGCTTCCCGCATCAGCGTGGCGAAGGGCAGACCGGCCCGCGCCGCGCGTGCGGTCAGCGCCTGCTTTTCCGATGCCGTGCAGCGGAAAACCACGACGGCATTGAGTTCGCCTTTGGGCGATCGCCTCGTGCCCTTGGTGGGGTTTGAAGGGGAGGCTTGTCTCCCCTCACAAGGCTCCCTGTCGGACGGCTCGCCGTATGACAGGGGTCGCCTTGCTCCCTTCAAATCGCCGTCCGTCATGAGGCCCTCCGAAGGTCGGCTTGTCGGGCGGTTTCAGCGGCGAAATGGTCACGGCGGCGGCTGAAGAAAGCGATCCAATCCAGCGCACTCGGGCTCGTCTCATCCGGCGGCCAATAGCCCGGCAAGGCATAACCAGGCTTCCCGGTTTTCACCGTTCGAAGGCCCAAGATTTCGAATGATGGGAGGCCGTGACGGCGCAACCAAGCGCGCCATTGCTCGACCTGATCCGCCTTCGTCTCGGCGACGAAAACGAGCGGGATGGCTCGCCGCGTCTCGACGCGCGGCGCGGCGTCCTCGCGCGGGTTAGGTTTATTTATTATTTCTTTCTCTGGGTTTGGTGGACATATTTGTCCCCCTTCACCGGACACATCTGACCGCCTTGCCGGACGGATTTGACCGCCTTTATCAGGGTAAAGGGTGACAACTTTGTCCGTCTTTTCGCGGGAGTCCGATGCGCGTAAAATCGACGCCGCCGAGGGACGATATTCTGTGTTGTGCCCGACGCCGTTTCCGCGCTCGACCTCGAACCATCCTTTGACCTCAAGTTCACGGACGGCGCGCTGAATGGTCTTGACGCTCTTGCCGGTTGCGTCGGCAATCGTTTGATAGGACGGCCACGCCTTCTCGGTGTGGCCGTTCAAATGCGTGGTGACGATATAGAGCGCCACCGACCGCCCGTTGTCGCTCAAATCCTTGTCGCAGCTCAACTGCTGAAGCCATTGCAGCTTCACGTCCCGAAACGGCCGTGCCCCGCTCATGCGCGCCTCCTTGGCTGCATTACGACTGGGAAAGAAGGGCCCAAAACGGCCGGAAAAAGTGGGACGGAGGCTTTGTTAAGCCATTGATTTTTATGACGCGGGGTTTTCGTCCCACACGGGGTTAAGTGGTTGATTTTGCTCGAATTCGGCAGGCCCTCCGGGCCCACCATTTCGCTTCCGAACATGAATTTGCTAGGCTTTCTGGCTGATCTTGCCCCAGATCTGATGTGCCCGCCCGATTGGGACATTTCCAGCGATTTTGCACGGCACGAAATTGCGCGCGATAGGTTCCGCCAACGTCGGATAATCCGACGCTCTTCCTCGTGGTTTCTGCTAGGATGGCCGGCCAGGCAGCAATGGAGAATTTCGATGGCTGGTCCGGGCGCGGAAATGGTGCGAATCGTACGTCGCAACAAGCTGGTTGGATTTTGGGCCGCGGAGAAACTGGCCCTTGCCGGCGAAAATGCCAAGACCTACTCGGATGGTCTTGCGATGGCGGCGCTGGACGTCGAACGCAGCAACATCCTTGCGATCATTCGAAGAGACTTTGACGCGGCAGGCGTGATCCAGTCCGATGACGACATTCTGGCGGTCATGAACGTCTGCTGGCTGGAGGCGGGAAAACGAACAAAGGGGTCAGACGGCAGCGATGCAGCGCTGGTGCAGATTGCACGTCACCTCATGCAAGGATCCTGAGCGACGATCCTCTCCGGCGCAACAGCTATTCGGGTGCCGCGAACGTCGATGCCGGCAAGCTGCTGGTCAACGGCAACCAGTCGCTCGCAACCGGACTGACGACGGTTGTTCTGGCGTCGTGCTCGGCGGCAACGGCACGATCGGTGCCAGTGTCGTCGTCAACGACGGCGGTACGCTCGCGCCCCGTAACAGCCCGGTAACGTTGACGATCAATGGCGACCTGTCGCTCACTGCCGCTTCCTTCCTCGATTTCGAGTTCGGCCAGGCCAATGTCGGCGGCAATCTGGTGCTCGACGGCACGCTCAACGTTTCCGTTTCCTCCGGCGGCAGCTTCGGCGCCGGCATCTAGCGGGTCTTCAACGACGGCGGCACGCTGACCAACAGTGGTCTACAAAGCGCTCGCCTGTCGCGCGCTTTGTCAGGACATACCCTTTCCAAGGCCGCGTTCGCAGTTGACCCCGCCAACGCGGCCAGATCCTTAGCCGGAAGCGGCGACGGGCCGGGGCTTCATCGCAGCCCTCGGGGTGCTCGAGTGTTCCAGCGTCGACAGCGCCATGGCGTCCCATTGGGTGAGGATATGCTCGGCGTCGTAGCGCCTGACATTGGCTTCGGCGTTGGCGGAAAGGCGGGCGCGGAGGGCCTCGTCGGCCATCAGCTTGGAGAGGGCGGTCGCCAGGGCGTCGATGTTGCCGTTTTCGACGAGGATGCCGTCTTCGC
>NZ_JTLA01000272.1:0-212 GCF_000799055.1 Ensifer sp. ZNC0028 | reverse complement strand
TTTAACCCGAGGACTAACCCTCTCCCCGCAGGCGGGGAGAGGGGACTTGCCCGCTCGCAGCGCTTCCGAACGGGGCGGCGGTCAATGGAAAACGAAGGCGGCTATCGCGGAATCGGGCAGGTGCCTGGCTTGGCGAGGGGGGAGGTCAAACGAGCGGGTGCCAAGCGTCTCCTTCGCCCCGCCTGCGGGGAGAAGGTGGCCGGCAGGCCGGA
>NZ_JTLA01000271.1:0-202 GCF_000799055.1 Ensifer sp. ZNC0028 | reverse complement strand
TCGCCCCGCCGCCATTGTTGACGGGTGGCGTGAAGTTGACTTGGGCACCATCCGGATCAAGCGTCGTTACCGCGCCGATCGTCGGTGCGTCCGGCAAGGCCGGATTAACGGCGAACGACCGCGTGATCGTCTGTGCCGGGAAATAAGCAACGTTGCCCTCTGCGTCGGCATTGATGGTGCAGGTGCCCGCGGAATGGAACGT
>NZ_JTLA01000270.1:0-303 GCF_000799055.1 Ensifer sp. ZNC0028 | reverse complement strand
TACCGCCCTTGCCGTCGTCGACGGTGACGTCATAGGTCTGCGTCAGGGTCTGGCCGGCCTGCAGCGAGTCGAGCACACTGTCGGCAACCTTGAAGCTCCAGCCGACCTGATCGGCTGCCTGGTTCAGCGGGTCGAGCGAGAAGGTGCCGAGATAGCCGTTGCCGTTCGCCTTGAAGCTCGCCGTATGCGTGTCGAGCGTATCGACATCGCTAAAGCCGACCGCACCGCCCTGCGTGTGCGTGATCGTATTCTCACCCGTCGCCTTGTCGGCGATCTCCGTCACCGCACCGCTCTGCACACCCG
>NZ_JTLA01000269.1:0-477 GCF_000799055.1 Ensifer sp. ZNC0028 | reverse complement strand
CAGCTGGCCCGCACGCTTGCCGAACGGACCGGTGAAAGCATCACACTGGCCACCAAGCGCGCGCTTGAAGAGCGCCTGCGACGGCTTGGCTCTGACATGCGCAAAGCTGCACTCCTCGAGGATCTCGAAGCGATCCAGCGACGCTGGAACGCTCGGCCCGTTCTCGACAGCCGCACAGCCGATGAGATTCTCGGATACGACGAGAACGGACTGCCATCCTGATGGTCATCGATACCTCCGTCCTTGCCGCCATTGCTTTCAATGAGCCGGAAGCGGCGGCTTTCCGCGAGCGCATTGCAGACGACCCCGTCAGGCTCATATCCGCTGCGACCGTCCTAGAGGCAGCCATGGCGATCGAAACTCGACTTGGGGAGGCCGCAGGTGCCGATCTCGACCTCTGGCTCTACAAGGCAGAAGTCGAAATCGTTCCAGTTACAGCCGACCATGCTGATCGCGCGCGACGCGCCTGGCGGCGTT
>NZ_JTLA01000268.1:0-393 GCF_000799055.1 Ensifer sp. ZNC0028 | reverse complement strand
ACAGGATCATGGTGTTGATCGCGACCGACTTGCCCGAGCCGGTGGTGCCGGCAACGAGCAGATGCGGCATCTTCGCGAGTTCGGCAATAACAGGCTCGCCACCGATCGTCTTGCCGAGGCAAAGCGCCAGCTTGTAGCCGGTCTTGCGGAAATCGACGGATTCGATCAGCTCGCGGAAATAGACGGTCTCGCGGGTCGCATTCGGCAGTTCGATACCGATGACGTTGCGGCCGGGCACGACCGCGACACGGGCCGAAAGCGCCGACATGGAACGGGCGATATCGTCGGCAAGATTGATGACGCGCGATGACTTCACGCCGGGTGCCGGCTCGAATTCATAGAGCGTGACGACCGGGCCGGGACGCACATGGATGATCTCGCCCTTGACGCCGA
>NZ_JTLA01000028.1:0-111444 GCF_000799055.1 Ensifer sp. ZNC0028 | reverse complement strand
AATCTGGCGCGATCGGCAGCCCGAGCCGTGCCCGCCGGGGCCAGCGACTTGCGACGCTGCCGATCGCGGCTTATGTGAAGACAAACAGGAGAAGTTCGCTGATGTCGGACGGAATGAACAGATTCTTGGGTGACTCGCCGCTGCGCGTGCTGGTCAAGCTCATCGTGGTGTCGATCCTCGTCGGCTTCGTGATGAGGATGTTCGGCTGGTATCCGACCGATATCTACTTCGCCGTCCGCAACTTCCTGCTCGACCTCTGGTACACCGGCTTTGCAGCACTTGGCCGGGTGGGCGACTACCTGTTGCTCGGCGCGGTGATCGTCGTGCCGGCCTTCGTCATCCTGCGCGTCCTGAACTTTCGGCGCTGACGATGCAGGACCGTTTTCTTCTGATCGAACGCCGCGGCCTGCTCCGCGCGACCGCCATCCTCTCGCTCGGCGCGCTCGCCGGCTGCAACACGTCCAAGGTGCTGATGCCCGAAAGCGGCACCGGCAGCGACCAGACCGCAGCGAGCCTCGGCTATGTCAACAAGCTGCGCAAGGGCAAGGGCCTGACCGAGCTCGTCGCCGATCATGCGGCGTCCGTCGCGGCGATGCACCAGGCGGCACGCATGGCCAAGGCCGGCAAGATGCAGCACCTGATCGGCTGGAACGACAGTTTCTACGACCGCATGAAGGGCCAGGGCGTGACGCTTCCGGCCGCTGAAAACATCGCCGTGGGCCAGGACGACGCCGAGCGCGCCTATGACGCCTGGTACAGGTCGCCCAAGCATCTCGAAAACATGCTCGGCAATTACCGTGGCCTCGGCGTCGCCGTCGCCCAGAACGACGCCTCCGGAAACCGTCCCTTCTGGGCGATGGTGCTTTCGGGCTGAATCAGCTGCATTCGTATAGAACTCCGCCCCTCATCCCCCTGCCGGGACCTTCTCCCCGCAGGCGGGGAGAAGGCGGATAGCTGCGCCCTTTCGATCCATCATGACCGCTGACGGGACTGGCCTCCGACGGGTATCAAGGGGTGTGACGTCGCGTTTGCCACGTCCCCTCTCCTCGCGTGCGGGGAGAGGGCTAGGGTGAGGGGCTCTTGCCGCGTTGGGACGTTTTCGCCGAACTGCACGACGCGCTTGCATCCGCCTATGCTCATTCCCTAAAACGGTCATCTCTCACCGATCACGTCCGGACCGTTCGATGACCGCCTCTTCCGCCTCGCCGAGCGACGCTGCCGGCCCGTTTCATGTCACCCATCGGCTGATCCTGGCGATCGCGTTGCCGATGACGCTCGGCTTTCTGACGACGCCTCTGCTTGGTCTCGTCGATACCGCCGTTGTCGGACGCATGGGGCAGGCGACCTTGCTGGCGGGCCTTGCGGTCGGCGCCATCCTGTTCGACCTGATCTTCACCACGTTCAACTTCCTGCGGGCAGCGACCACGGGCTTGGTTGCCCAGGCCTATGGTCGCGGCGATCGGCGCGAGCAGCAGGCGGTGTTTTGGCGATCGCTGATCATCGCGCTTGTTTGCGGCACGGTCAGCCTTTTCTTTTCGCCGTTGCTTCTGTCGGGCGGCCTCTGGCTGATGGGGCCGGAGCCCGAGGTAGCCGGCGTCACCAGCACCTATTTTCTCTGTCGCATCCTTTCCGCGCCGGCAGCACTTGCCAACTACGCCATCCTCGGCTTCGTGCTCGGCCGCGGCGAGGGTACCATCGGCCTGATGCTGCAGACGCTGATCAACGGCATCAACATCGTGCTCTCGATCCTGCTCGGCCTTGTCCTCGGCTGGGGCGTGATGGGTGTCGCGCTCGCCACCGTCACCGGCGAGATTGTCGGCGCGCTCGCCGGCTTCGCCATCGTCTATGGCCGTTTCGACAGCAGGGATGCGCCAAGCTGGGCCGAGATCTTCGACCGCGAACGGCTGAAGCCGCTCTTCGGCCTCAACCGCGACATCATGATCCGCTCGTTCCTGCTTCTGGCAGCCTTCACGCTGATGACCCGCATCGGCACTGCCTTCGGGCCGGTGACGCTTGCGGCCAATGCGGTGCTGATGACGATTTTCCTCGTTGCCGGCTACTATCTCGACGGCCTCGCCAATGCGGCGGAACAGCTCATCGGACGCTCGATCGGTGCCGGTTACCGCCCGGCCTTCGATCGCGCACTCCGGATGACGGCCGCCTGGTCGCTGGGGCTCGCGCTGGTGACGACCGTCGCCTTTCTGCTGTTCGGTGACGGGCTCATCGATCTCCTGACCACGGCGCCGGATGTACGCGCGGCGGCTTACGAATACCTGCCCTGGGCGGCCGTGACGGCGATGACCGGTGCGCTTGCCTTCCTGATGGATGGCGTCTTTATCGGCGCCACCTGGTCGCGCGAGATGCGCAACATGATGTTGGCGGCCTTTGTCGGCTATGCCGCAGCACTCGCCCTGCTGGTCCCCGCCTTCGGCAATCATGGCCTATGGGCGGGGCTCAACCTGTTCCTGCTGATGCGGGGGCTGTTCCTGTTGTCGCGGATCCCGATGAAGGCGCGTCAGACGTTCTTGCCGGCCCAATAGTCGAGACGGCTGTCGCGGATATCGCGGATCGAGGTGAGCCGCTCGCGATCGCAGAGATCCGAGAGGCCACGTACGATGCGGCCGGGCAGGGCCGGGCCTTCATAGACCATGCAGGAATAGAGCTGCACGAGGTCGGCGCCCGCGCGGATCTTCTCTGCCGCGGTTTCGGCCGAGCTGACGCCGCCGACGCCGATGATCGGCAGCTTCGGGCCGATGCGCTTGCGCATGCGGGCAAGCACGGCCGTCGACTTATCAAAGAGTGGCTTGCCCGAGAGGCCGCCGGTCTCCTTCGCCTGGGCCTGGTCCTTCAGGCCCTCGCGCGAAAGCGTCGTGTTGGAGACGATCAGGCCGTCGAGATCGTGCGCCAGCACTTCGGCGGCGATATCGTCCATGCCTTCCTCGGTGAGATCGGGCGCGATCTTCAGGAAGATCGGAACGCGGCGATTGCTCCTCAGGGCCTCTTCGTCGCGCGCCGAGAGCACGGCTGACAGCAGGGCGGCGAGGCTTTCGCGCGCCTGCAGGTCGCGCAGGCCCGGCGTATTCGGCGAGGAGATGTTGGCAGTGAAATAGCGGGCGACCGAGTAGAAGGTATGGATGCCGCCGACATAGTCGGCGATACGGTCGGCGCTGTCCTTGTTGGCGCCGATGTTGACGCCGATCAGCGCATCGCGCGAACAGGCCTTCAGTCGCGCCAGCGCTGCGCCATGGCCTTCATTGTTGAAGCCGAGGCGGTTGATAACGGCCTCATCCTCGACCAGCCGGAAGATCCGCGGCTTGTCGTTGCCGGCCTGCGGCTTCGGCGTGACGGTGCCGATCTCGGTGAAGCCGAAGCCGATCTTCAGAAGCGCTTCCGGTACCTCGGCATTCTTGTCGTAGCCGGCCGCCATGCCGATCGGGTTTGGAAAAACGATGCCGGCGACCGTCTGCGAGAGCCGCTTGTCGGCCTTGGCAGGACAGTTCGGCACGAGCCCGGTCTTCAATGCCTTGATCGAAAGGCCGTGCGCAGCTTCCGGATCGAAGAGGAAAAGGCCGCGGCGGGCAAGGCTGGTCAGCGGGTTCATGCATCAAGTTCCGGGAAGATATGCGCGCCATCGGCGCCGAGCGGCAGGGGTTTTTCCCAGACGACGGCCGACAGGAAGAGGGGGGCATAGAGATGCGGGAAGAGAGCGCCGCCGCGGGAGGGCTCATAGACCAGTTCTTCGCCGAGCGCATCGCCGTCGACGGCAACCAGCAGCAGGTCTACCTGTCCCTCGAAATAGCGTGCCGCCGTCTCGACCACCTGTTCGCCGGTCGAAAAATGGACGTAACCGTCGGCGAGATCGACGGGCGCGCCGTCGAAGCGTCCGCTGCGCTTGGCTTCCTGCCACAGCAATGCCGGAACGATTTTGTAGATGATGGAACCCATGGTGCCCGTCTGTCCCCGTAATTTTCTGTCGTGGCCTTGCCGTAAATATCGGCGATTGTCCATCGCAGAAGGACGACGATTCGCGCATAATCCGCGGTGAAGACCGATTTCGCTCTTCTCGTTCGCGCACAGATCACGTCCCGGCAAGGATCGTAACGGAGAAGATGTCATGAAAAACGCTGCTGCCATACTTCTGTTCGGTACCGGATTGGCTCTGGCCGGCGGCGCCAGCGCACAGGATCCAGCCCCAGGGCGCTACAGCATGCAGAAGTCCGAGACCGGCATCGCGCGGCTCGATACCCAGACCGGCGAGGTGTCGCTGTGCCAGGAGAAGGACGGCCAGTTGGTCTGCCGCATGGCCGCCGACGAGCGGGCCGCCTTCGAACAGGAATTGGACCTCCTCACGAAGCGGGTCGAGGCCTTGGAAAAGACCGCCAAGGCCGGTGAAAGTGTCGCAAAACAGGACCTTCCGGCTGAGGAAGAGATTGACCGCGCAATGGGCATCATGGAAAGAATGATGCGTAGGTTCATGGATATCGTGAAGGATCTCGAAGGCAGCGACTCCACTCAGGAGCCGCAGAAGACCTGAGTTGCCGGATCGGCCATGCGGGATGCGGATCGGCGCGTGGGGGCGCGCAGATTTCAGCCCGGGCTCTTGGGAGGGAGCAGCATGACACCGGACATGACCATCATCATCGCGGACGACCATCCGCTGTTTCGCGGCGCGATGCGCCAGGCGCTGAGCGGCGTGGACGGCGCGCCTGCCATCGTCGAAGCTGGCGATTTCGCAGCCGCGCGCAAGGCGGCGGCGGACAATACTGACGCCGACCTCATGCTGCTCGACCTCACCATGCCCGGCGTCAGCGGGCTCTCTGGTCTGATCGCTCTTCGCGCCGAATATCCGAGCCTGCCGGTCATGGTGGTGTCGGCCCATGACGACCCGGCGACGATCCATCGCGCGCTCGATCTCGGCGCGTCCGGCTTTCTTTCGAAATCGGCCGGCATAGAGGAGATTCGCGAGGGGATCGAGAAGGTGATGGCCGGCGAGGTCTTCGTGCCCGCGGGTTACGACCAGGCGCAGGAATACGAGCCTGAGGTCGCCGATCTGCTGCAGCGCCTGCAGACGCTGACGCCGCAGCAATCCCGCGTCCTGAGCATGCTCGGCGAGGGCCTGCTCAACAAGCAGATCGCTTACGAACTCGGTGTCTCTGAGGCGACGATCAAGGCGCATGTCTCGGCGATCCTGTTGAAGCTCAATGTCGACAGCCGCACCCAGGCGGTCATCCAGCTTTCGAAGATAGGCACCGTTGCCGCCGCCTGATGCGGCCCGCTTTGACTTTGTGATATCCCCTTGTTTCAGGCGGCCCCGAAATGCGGGAGCCGTTCATTCCGCAGCGGTTCGTGCCGCCGTCGAAAGCTGCGTCAGCCAGGCGCGCATCGCCGCCGGACGCACCGGCTTGTTCTGGATCGCGATGCCGTCGCGTTCGGCCGCGGCGCGCACCTCCGGCGAACGGTCGGCCGTCACCAGCAGCGCCGGCGTCGCTTCGCCGGTCGATGCCCGGATGCGCGCGACCGCCTCGATGCCGGTGCCGTCGTCGAGATGGTAGTCGGCGATGACTGCATGCGGCTTCTCGCCGGGCTGGGCATTGAATTCGGAACAGGCAGCCAGCGATTCCGCCGTGCTGACGATGCAGCCCCAGCCGGAAAGCAGCACCCGCATGCCCTCGAGGATCCGCGGCTCGTTGTCGATGCACAGCACCCGCAGGCCGTTCAGCGCCTCGCTTGCCTTGCTCTGTGGCACCGGCCGGACAGCGACGCGCTCGCCGGCGCTGGCATCGAGCGGTAGGGTCACCTTGAAGCCCGTGCCCTTGCCGGGCGTCGATTGCAGGCTGACGGGATGGTTGAGCACGCGCGAGATGCGGTCGACGATCGAAAGACCGAGCCCAAGACCGGAGGCCGTGCGTGCGCCTTCATCCAGCCGGGCGAATTCCTTGAAGACGGTGCGGAACTTCGACTGGGGAATGCCGATGCCGGAATCGAGCACCTCGATTGTCGCCATGGCGCCATGCCTGCGCACCCCGACGAGCACCTTGCCGCTGAGCGTGTACTTGATCGCGTTGGAGACGAGGTTCTGGACGACGCGGCGCAGCAGGTTCGGATCGCTACGCACGACAAGCGATGTCGGCATGATGATCAGTTCGAGATCCTTGGCTCGCGCCATCGGGGCAAAATCGGTCTCGATCCTTCTAAGCAATTCGTTGAGCGGAACGGATTGTATCCGCGCCTTCATGGCGCCGGTGTCGAGGCGTGAAATGTCGAGCACGGCGCCAAGAATGGCCTCGACCGATTCCAGCGAGGAATCGATATTTTCGACCAGCGTGCTGTTGTCAGATTCACCGAGCCGCTCGACGAGGGACGAGGAATAGAGGCGAGCGGCGTTGAGCGGCTGCAGGATATCGTGGCCGGCGGCGGCAAAGAACCGCGTCTTGCCGATATTGGCCTCTTCCGCGGCGGCCCGCGCCTCGGCGAGTTCCCGGTTCACCCGGGTCAGTTCGCCGGTGCGCTCGGCCACGCGCAGTTCCAGCGTCTCGTTCGCCTGCTTCAGCGCCATGTCGGCGGCGACGCGCTGGGTGATGTCGGTATAGGTGGTGACGATGCCCTTGTCGGGCATGGCGTTGGTGCGCACTTCGATGATGCGCTCGCCGTTGCTGAGTTCGAGCAGGAAAGGTTTGTCGAGCGTCAGGAAGTTGGCGACCAGCCCCTTTTCCTGATCCTTGCTGATATCGCCGCGCTTGGTGAGGATCGAGACGATATCGGCAAGCGGGAAGCCGACCTGGCCGGCTGCTTCGGGGAGATCGAGAAGCTGGCGGAAGCGCCGATTCCAGATGATCAGGTTGTTCGCATTGTCGAAAACGGCGATGCCCTGGTCCATCTGCGAGAGCGCAGTCTGCAGCATATCCTGATTGTATTGCAGCGCCTCGCTCGCCTGGTCGAGCAGCCAGGCCGTCTCGGACGAGGTATCGTCGCCGCGCTGCAGCGCGAGCGAAAGCACCAGCCGCGCCGAGGACGAGCCGATGGCGCTGCCAAGCAGTTGCTCGGAGAAATGTACCACCGCCATGTCGGCGGGCGCGTTGTCGTCCAGCCAGCGTCCGGTCTGGCGCTCATAGGTATGGAAGGAGCGCTGCATGCGCTCGGCGCCCATGTAGCGGGCGATCGTCGCCTTGAGGTCGCGCACGGTGACCTTGGTCTTGCGGCCGCGAAAGGCGCCTTCGGTGCGCGACCGCCGGGTGATGAATACGCCGGCCTGGAAGCGTTCGATCGGCTTCGGCGTGCGGGTCAGCGATCCGAGAATATAGGTGGCGCAGTTGACGAGTAGGCTGAGCGTCGTGGCGTTCACCAGCGGATCCGCATCGGGACCGGAGAACAGGTCGGTGAACGGCAGCAGGAAGCTTAAGACCGTCGTTGCCACATGGGAATTGTCGGGTCCGCCGAGGCTCGGCAGGAAAAGCAGATAGGCCCAGACGAGAAAGCCCGAGACCATGCCGGTGATCGCGCCGCGGGCATTGGCCTGGCGCCAGACAAGGCCGCCGAGCAGCGCCGGCGCCATCTGCGAGATGGCGACGAAGGAGAGCAGCCCGAGCGAGGCGAGGCCGGCGCTGATGTCGGCGGAGCGATAGTAGGCGTAGCCGAGCAGAAGCACGGCGAAGATTGCCGAGCGTCGGATGTTGAGCAGCGTTCCCGCGAGGTTTTCCTGCAAGCCGCCGCGCTGGCTGAGGTTGCGGCGCAGGAACACCGGCATGACGATGTCGTTGGAGATCATGATCGACAGCGCCACTGACGCGACGATCACCATGGCGGTCGCCGCCGAAAAGCCGCCGATGAAGGTGATCAGCGTCAGCACCGGCAGACCGTTGGCGAGCGGCAGCGTCAGGAGGTAGAGATCGGCGTCGCCGGAGCCGGAGAAGGTGAGGATGCCGGCGATGGCGATCGGCAGCACGAAGAGATTGATGCCGATCAGGTACAGCGGAAAGAGGATGCCGGCGGTGCGAAGCTCGCCTTCGGTGCGGTTTTCGACGACCGTCACATGGAACTGCCTGGGCAGCATGATGATCGCAAAAGCGGACGTGACGATCAACAGCACCCAGCGCGCTATCGGGGTCTCGTAGGAAAGCGCCGACTGCACGGCAGGGCTTTGCGCGGCCAGAGACCACAGGTGAGCCGGGCCGTTGAAAATGACGAAGACGATGTAGAAGCCGGCCGTTACGAGCGCCACCAGCTTGACCAGCGATTCCATCGCGATCGCGAGGATCAGTCCGTCCTGGTGCTCGGTCGCATCCGTATGGCGCGTGCCGAAGACGATGGCGAAGCAGGCGAGGAAAAGCGTGACCAGCAGCGGCAGGTCGATGAAGCTTTGCCCGGCGCCGATGCCGTAGTCGCTGGTGTTGATCATGGCGGCGACGGAACTTGAGATCGCCTTTAGCTGCAGCGCGATATAGGGAATGGCGCCGACCAGCGAAATCAACGCAACGATCGCGGCCACAGCCGGGTTCTTGCCGTAACGCGCGGCGATGAAGTCGGCGACCGATGTCAGCTTCTCGGTCTTGGCGAGCCGTATGATCTTGCGGATCAGCGGCATGCCCAGCGTGAACATCAGGATCGGGCCGATATAGATGCCGGTGAATTCGAGCCCGCGTTCGGCCGCAAGCCCGATGCCGCCGAAATAGGTCCAGGAGGTGCAGTAGATGGCAAGGCTCAGCGCATAGACGAGCGGCCTGCCTTTCAGCGCAGCGCTGTTCCTCCTGGCCCGCCTGTCGCCATAGCTCGCCACTGCAAACAGCAGCAGCAGATAGGCGAAGGCCGAGGCAAAGATGACCGAACCCGAAAGCATGCCTCATTCCTCCAGGGCGGAGCATAGGACAAGTCCGCCGGGTTGAGAATTGCCCTCGCATGAGTCTTAAGTTCAAGGCTCGACACGAGAAATCGGTGTGCAGCGCCAGCTGCCTTCCCGTTCCTGCTCTATCCGGTGCTAATTGATCAAAGGCAAAGAAAGGTTTTCTCGCTGCCCGCTTTGGTTTAGTTTCCGTAAACGCTTGCAGCGCGGGACAGCGCCGCCGGCCGTTTTCAAACGGGGATAATACGGAGAGATTTATGCTGAATGAGTTCAAGGAGTTTATTGCCCGCGGGAACGTGATGGATCTCGCGGTCGGTGTCATCATCGGCGCAGCCTTCAACAAGATCGTGACGTCGGTCGTCGAAGACCTGGTCATGCCGATCGTCGGTGCGCTCACTGGCGGCGGTTTCGATTTCTCCAATTACTTCCTGCCGCTTTCGGCCAATGTGACGGCCACGTCTCTCGCCGCCGCCCGCCAGCAGGGCGCCGTCTTTGCCTACGGCAACTTCATCACCGTGCTGATCAACTTCCTGATCCTTGCCTGGATCATCTTCCTGATGATCAAGGCGGTGAACCGCATGCGCGCTTCGATGGAAAAGAAGAAGGACGAAGCGCCGGCCGCACCGCCGCCGGAAGACATTCTGCTGCTCTCGGAAATCCGCGACCTGCTGAAGCAGCGCGCCTGAGTTTTTCCTCGCGGCCCTGGCTTTGCCGGGGCCGCGAAACATCACAAAAATCGATAAATCGGTCAGATAAAGTCGCGTGATCGCCTCGGCGAAAGCGGCTAGAAGCAACGGGCAAACCGGAGCGGTCCATTTCGCTCTAGTCCATTGGAATCTTTCATGATGATTTCAGGCGGCAGCCTGCACCATCGTGCATCCGGAGCCCGCCGATGACCACGCTTGCCACCATCAGCCCCCGCGCGCTTTCCGCGCCCGAAAGCGGTATCGTCGAGGTGGTGAACTATGCCCGCGGGCGCGATGGCCTGATCCCGCTCTGGGTGGGCGAGGGCGACCTGCCGACCCCTGCCTTCATCAGCGATGTCGCACGCGATGCGCTTGCCGCCGGCGAGACCTTCTATACCTGGCAGCGCGGCATCCCGCCGCTGCGCGAGGCGCTGTCGCGCTACTATCAGCGCCGCTTCCAGAAGGCGCTTTCGCCCGAGCATTTCTACGTCGTCGGCTCCGGCATGCAGGCGATCAAGCTGTCGATCGAGGCGATCGCCTCGCCCGGCGACGAGATGGTGCTGTTGACGCCGGCCTGGCCGAACTTTGCCGCCGCCGCCGATCTCTCCGGCGTCCGGCCGGTTTCGGTCGAGTTGCGCTTCGAACACGGCAAGTGGCAGCTCGATCTCGATCGGCTGCAGGCGGCGATCGGCCCCAAGACCAAGGCGCTGTTCATCAACACCCCCTCGAACCCGACCGGCTGGACCGCGACCCGCGAGGAACTGGCCGCGATCCTGGCGCTGGCGCGCAGGCACGGGCTCTGGATCATCGCCGACGAGATCTACGCGCTCTATTATTATGGCGGCGCCCGCGCGCCGTCCTTCCTTGACGTGATGGAGGAAGGCGACCGCATCCTCTTCGTCAATTCCTTCTCGAAGAACTGGTCGATGACCGGCTGGCGTGTCGGCTGGATCGTCGCGCCGCCGGAAATCGGCCAGGTGCTCGAAAACCTGGTGCAGTATTCGACTTCGGGTGTCGCCCAGTTCCTGCAGCGGGGTGCTGTCGCAGCGCTCGACGAGGGTGACGCCTTTGTCGATGCCAATGTCGCCAAGGCGGCAAAGAACCGTGATGTCTTCTGCGACGCGCTGATCGCCACCAACCGGGTGGAAACGCTGAAGCCCGACGGTGCGCTCTACGCGTTCCTGAAAATCGATGGCGTCACGGATTCGCGCGCGGCCGCAATCGACATCGTCGACAAGACCGGTGTCGGCCTGGCGCCGGGAACCGCGTTCGGCGACGGTGGCTCGCTGTTCATGCGCGCCTGCTTCCTGCGCGATCCGGGCCACGTGAAGGAAGCGGCGGACCGCCTGCAGGGTTACATTCTCGGGCGCTGACGGCCGCAGGCCGAAAGATCGGCGACGTTACTCGTTGCCGGTTTCGCCGAGCAGCTTCTGCTCGTGGGCGATCGCGTGGCCGATCAGGCGAGCCCAGATGTCTTCGTAAAAATCAGGATCGAGGTTGACGCGGGAAGCGTTCTTGCGGGCGTTCTCGCGCACTTCCATCACCCGCGCCGGAATGTCGGCCTTCAGCTTCAGCGGCGCCTTGATCTCGGCCGCCCGGTCGATATAGCCCCAGCGCTCGGCAAACAGCGCCATCAGCGCCTGGTCGAGACGGTCGATCTCGGCACGCACGTCGGCCATGGTTTCGCATTGCGCGGGGGTTTTCTGCATCTGTCTCGTCCAATTGCCTGGATGCGGCCAAGCGCGGGCCCAGGATGTTCGAGCGTCCCTCGGCTCTCAGCAAGCGGGGCGCTTCTGCGGCGCACTGCTAACAAACGGCGAGCTGTCTTGGAAGGGGCAACAGGGTCGCAGCCGGCGACCTTGAAGTGGTCACCTCAGCAGGCGATCGCTTTACAGGGGAGGAGGGTGCGGTCCTGTCTCCGTCTGCGGCGATCGCCTGCTGACGTGTTAAAGGGAAGTTAGCCGGCCAAGCTTGAGCGAGGCTTTTTAGAGCGGGATGAGGAAAAGTGTCTGCGGTTTTCCGCCCGCATCTCGCTCCGATGGATCGATTACGTTCCGATCATCAGCTTGATCGCAAGGCCGACGAGGGTGACGGCCGCCACCCCTGCGCACCAGAGGCCGACGAACCAGAGAAGCTTGCGGCCGGTTCCCGTTTCACCAGTCAATGGTAGCCCTCCTCCGGGTCGACCTTGCCGCGGAACACCCAGTAGGAATAGGCGGTATAGGCGAGAATAATCGGCACCAGCACCAAAGCGCCGGCAAGCAGGAAGGAGAGGCTTTCCTCAGGCGCGGCCGCGTCCCAGATCGTCAGCGATGGTGGCACCATATAGGGATAGAAGCTGATCCCGATGCCGGCATAGCCGAGCACGAAGAGGCCCAGTGCGGCGATGAACGGCCGGCTGTCGTGGCGGTTGCGGATGCCCGTGATCAGCGCATAGAGGCAGCCGAGAACGAGCGCCGGCACGATGACGCTGAAGATCGCCGTCGGAAAGCTGAACCAGCGGTCCAGATATTGCGGCTCCAGGAACGGCGTCCACAGGCTGACGATGCCCATCGCGGCGACGGTGGCGAAGGAGCATTTGAGCGCGAGGTCGCGAGCCCGATCGGCAAGGTCGCCATGGGTCTTCATCACCAGCCAGGTGGCGCCGAGCAGCGCGTAGCCGACGACGACGGCAATGCCGGTCATGATCGAGAACGGCGTCAGCCAGTCCCACCAGCCACCGACATAGGCGCGGTTTTCGACCGGGATGCCCTGGACCAGCGCACCGAGCGTGATGCCCTGCGCGAAGGCGGCCAGCATCGAGCCGCCGGAGAAGGCCCAGTTCCAGAGATATTCCGCCCGCCGCGTGCGCCAGCGGTACTCGAAGGCGACGCCGCGGAAGATCAGGCCAATGACCATGGCGATGATCGGCGCATAGAGCGCCGGCAGGATGGTGGCGTAGGCGAGTGGAAAGACGGCCATCAGGCCGCCGCCGCCGAGCACCAGCCAGGTTTCGTTGCCGTCCCAGACCGGTGCGACGGAATTCATCATCACGTCGCGGTCGTGCTTTTCCGGAAAGAACGGAAAGAGGATGCCGACGCCGAGATCGAAGCCGTCGAGAATGACATAGGCGAGCACCGCAAAGGCGATGATGCCGGCCCAGATGAACGGCAGATCAAGCTCCATGATGGCCTCCCTTGATGTTTGCATGGCTGGCGTGAGTGGCGGGGCCCGGCATGATGCCAGAACTGCGCAATGGTCCTTCGCCGAGCTCCGGCATCGGATCGCGCGGCAATCGCGCCATCAGGCGCAGGATGTAGAAGGTGCCGGCGCCGAAGACGAAGAAATAGACGATGATGAAGGCGATCAGCGAGGCGGCGACGGCGGGTGCCGCGATCGGCGCCACCGAGTTCGCCGTCAGCAGGTGGCCATAGACCGTATAGGGCTGGCGGCCAACTTCGGTCGTGACCCAACCGGCGAGCACGGCGACGAAGCCGGCAGGCCCCATGGCGATCGCGGCACGGTGCAGCCAGACATTGCTGTCGAGCGTGCCGCGATAGCGACACCAGAGCGACCAGAGCCCGATCCCGAGCATGGCGAAGCCAAGGCCGACCATCACCCGGAACGACCAGAACACGATGCCAACAGGCGGATGCAGCTCCTCGGGGATCGTATCGAGCCCGGCAAGCGGCGCGTTGAGGTCATGCTTCAGAATCAGGCTCGAAAGTTTCGGGATCTCGATCGCATAGTCGACGCGCTTCTCAGGCGAGTTCGGAATGCCGAAGAGGATGAGCGGCGCACCGTCCGGATGGCTCTGGTAGTGCCCCTCCATCGCCATCACCTTGGCCGGCTGGTGTTCCAGCGTGTTGAGCCCGTGCATGTCGCCGGCAAAGATCTGGATCGGCGCGACGATCGCCGCCATCCACATCGCCATCGAGAACATCTTTCGCGCCCGCCGCGGCGCTGTCTTTCGGATCAGGTGCCAGGCGCCGCAGGCACCGACGACGAAGGCCGTCGTGAGGTAGGCGGCGAGAACCATGTGGGTGAGGCGATAGGGGAAGGACGGGTTGAAGACGATCGCCCACCAGTCGACCGGGACGAATTGGCCCGCCTCGTTCATCGCAAAGCCCGCCGGCGTCTGCATCCAGGAGTTCGCCGAAAGGATCCAGGTGGCCGAGATCAGCGTGCCGATGGCGACCATGACGGTTGCGAAGAAATGCAGCTTCGGTCCGACGCGATTGAGGCCGAACAGCATGACGCCGAGAAAGCCTGCCTCGAGGAAGAAGGCTGTCAGCACCTCATAGCCCATCAGCGGCCCGATGATCGGCCCCGCCTTGTCGGAAAAGACGCTCCAGTTGGTGCCGAACTGGTAGGACATGACGATGCCGGAGACGACGCCCATGCCGAACGCGACGGCAAAGATCGTCTTCCAGAAATTGAAGAGCTCGAGATAGACCTCGTCCTTCTTCCACAGCCACAACCCTTCGAGCACCGCGAGGTAGCTCGCAAGCCCGATGGAAAAGGCGGGGAAGATGATGTGGAAGGAAACGGTGAAGGCGAACTGGAAGCGAGCGAGCAGGGTCGCATCGAAACTCTCAAACACGGGCGCAATCCTTTCAGACACGCGGATGCGACGCCTTACGGAAGCGTGGGCCGCAATGCTCTGGCTGCTGCATCATTCGTCCGGTGACCGATCGTCGATCAGGGGACCTATCTTGGCCTCTGGCCGAGGCAAATCCTTGGGTTGCGCCGGCTTTTCAGCATGCACTTGAATCTGCGCCAAATTTGCCAAACGTCAATGTCAGCGCGTCCGCCACGTTGTCACACTGCGGCAATGTTGCGCTGCGGCATATTGGAGCGTGCCGCGCAGACGCCGTGGGCGCCGGGGAAACACGACGCCCGGCCGGTGGCCTGTCCGGCAGCGACTAATCGCTGCTCGCCACTTTGTCGCATGCCGGGGTTTGCGCGTCGCTGCCGTTGTCGTGACACGGTTGCGCCTTGGAGGGGACGGCCAGAGGCCTTGCCGCGAGCACGCCCATCCTCTTGCCGCGGTAGGGACTGTCCATGACCAGCTGATATCCGGAAAAGTCGTCGGCGTTTCGGCCAACGACGATCGCGCGGCCCTCGGGGTGGCTTGCAAACCATTGCGCCAGCCGCTGTGGAGGGACGTCGTCGACAGGTTTTTCCAGGCGAGACAGGAAGCCGAACTCGGCATGATAGTTGGCGACGAAGGCCCAGTCCCGGTCGCGATTTGCGCGCATATAGGCGGCCGTCGGCTCCAGATCATATCGCTTCAGGAACGTCGCCGACGCGATTGCCTGGCCGACGACGATGGCCGCAACCATGACGGCCATGTTCAGCACCAGGCGGCGGCTCGGGACATTTTTGAGACAGAGGACGACGGCAAGCACGACCGCCGGCACCAGCGGCATCAGGTAATGCGGCTGTTTCTCGCCGATCAGGGAAAAGCTTAAGAAAGTGGGGGCTGCCCAGAAAAACAGGAACCGCGTGCCTTCCTCCTTAAGCCACCCCTGGCGCAGCGCGGCAGCGCCCTTCCAGAAGCTTGGGAAAAATACCCATGGGATCATCATTGCGGGCAGCAGCGGCAGGTAGAAGTAGAAGGGTCGGACATGGGCGTTGAGAGTGCCCGTCGCCCGGCCGACCGTCTGATCCCAGAGCAGCGAATGGGTAAACTTGCCGTCCGCCTGCATCAACACCGGGACGAGCCAGCAGAGAACGATGAGGCCGGCGATGGCAAGCGCTGCGAGGATGCCGAGATACCACCGGCCGGGTCGCCTGAGATCGTCTGCCCAGAGCGGAGCCAGGGCGATCGGGAACAGGATGTGGAGGAGAGCCACCGGCCCTCTGGCGAGAACGCCGAACCCCAGCGACAGTCCGATCAGGAGGACGGAGCGCCAGTCCCGCTTGCGGGCATAAAGCACGATGCCGATCAGCGACAGCAACACGAAGACGGTGAGGGTGAGATCGAAATAGATCAGGGTGCTGTAAACGAGAAAGGGCACGCTCGCGACCATGACCATCGCCGTGCGGTCAGCCTGCCGGTCGAAATCGGAAAAGAGCAGGCGGCCGAGCGCGATCGTGAGATAGACGCTTGCGAGCGAAGACAGGACGACCGGCAGCGTTGCTGCCCAGCGCGTCACGCCGAAGACCGCCCATGAGGCGTTGATGAGCCAGAACAGCAGGGGCAGCTTGTGATGGTAAGGCTCGAAATTCATCGTCAGCGGCTGAAGCCAGTCGCGACGCAGGAACATTTCCCAGGCGACGCTGATGTAGCGCGTTTCGTCGATCGGAAGCAGCGGCCTGAACCATATCGCTGCGACAAACGGGATGAATACGACGAGCGGAAGCCAGAGGTGCCTTATCGGCTTGGGAAGGGCCAGATGCATGGTGTGTCAAGCTCCGCATCACGGTCGGTTTGCTTGCAGCACCATGCGGAGAGAACCTGTCTCGCGCCTGTCCAACATTTAAGCGAGATGAGGAAACGGGCCTTGGTGGCGCGGGCAGGATCCGCGCCACCAGGGCGGTAACCGTTTACGGCCTATCAGCTTCGGGAGAGATAGGCCTCGGCCAGCTCGGTCCAGAAAGCTGCGCCGATCGGCAGCAGGTCGTCGTTGAAATTGTAGCCGGGGTGATGCAGCGGCCGATCATCGTCGCTGGTCTTGGAGCCGAGGAAGAAATAGCTCCCCGGCCGTTCCTTCAGCATGTAGGCGAAATCCTCGCTGCCCATGAAGGGGCGGGCGAGATCGACCACCTTGTCGGCCCCGGCAAAGCGAACCGCGAGATCGCGGACGAAATCGGTCTCGGCCTTGTGGTTGATCGTCGCGTCGTAGCTGCGCTGATAGTCGACGGTCGCGCGCATGCCGAAGCTCGTCGCTTGCGCCTCGGCGATCATGCGGATGCGCCGTTCGAGTTCGTCGCGCACATCGGGCTCGAAGGAGCGGATGCCGACGACGATCTCGGCGCGCTCGGGAATGATGTTGCTGGCAGAGCCGGCATGAAAGGCGCCGACGGTGACGACGGTCGGATCCATCGGATGGATATTGCGCGAGACGATCGATTGCAGCGCCATGACGATCGACGCGCCGCAGACGATTGGGTCGGCCGTCTCCTGCGGCTCGGCGCCATGCCCACCGCGGCCGTGCACGGTGATGCGCGCCTCGTCGACGGCGGCCATGATGGGGCCTTCGCGAAGGGCGAACTGGCCGAAGGGAAGACCCGGCTCGTTGTGAAGCGCAAACACCGCGTCGCACGGAAACTGATCGAACAGGCCCTCGTCCATCATGATCTTGGCGCCGCCGAAATTCTCTTCGGCCGGCTGGAAGATCAGGTGAACAGTGCCGTCGAAATTAC
Organism: Ensifer sp. ZNC0028; assembly: GCF_000799055.1. Classification (NCBI taxonomy): domain Bacteria; kingdom Pseudomonadati; phylum Pseudomonadota; class Alphaproteobacteria; order Hyphomicrobiales; family Rhizobiaceae; genus Ensifer; species Ensifer sp. ZNC0028. Next base: position 94,572 of record NZ_JTLA01000028.1, on the reverse strand, counting down.
GCCGCTCGGCAAGGGCGCGGGCAGCACCGAGCAGCATCGTCGTGTGACCGTCATGGCCGCAGGCATGCATCAGGCCAGAGGTCTTGCTGGCGTAATCGAGCCCGGTTTCCTCGAGGATCGGCAGTGCATCGATGTCGGCGCGGATGCCGACCGAGCGTTTGCCGGTGCCGTTCTTGAGCGTGCCAACGACACCGGTTTTCGCCAGGCCCGTCGTCACTTCGTAGCCGAGGCTTCTGAGATGTTCCGCGATGAAGGCGGAGGTGCGTGTCTCCGCCAGCCCGAGTTCGGGATGGGCATGCAGGTCGTGGCGAATGGCGACGAGTTCCGGCATCGCGTTGGTGATCGAGGGGGAAAGTTTCATGTCAGGCACCGCGGGTTGGGATGCGATTTTCGAACGTGCGGAAAGCCACCACCAGGATGCCGGTGAGGCACATGTAGATGAGCGCGAGCAAAAGCAGCGGCTCGTAGGTGAGGAAGGTTTCCTGCCGCACCTTGGAGATGACCGCATAGACGTCGACGACGGTGACGGTGGCGACAAGCGGGGTCGATTTCAGTTGCAGCACCGTTTCGCCGTTGAGCGTCGGCAGCGCCCGATGGATGGCGCGCGGTAGCCAGATGCGACGGAACATCGTCCAGCGGCCCATGCCATAGGCCTTGGCCGCCTCGAGCTCGCCGTTCGGAACACCGGCAAAGGCGCCACGCATGACCTCGCCCTCGTAGGCGGCAAAGGAGATCGTCAGCGCCGCAACGCCATAGGGCCAAGCCTCGCGCAAATAGGGCCAGAGGAAGGACTGGCGGATCGCCGGAAACTGCGGGAACAGCGAGCCGAGCCCGTAATAGAGCAGCCAGAGCTGCAGGAGCAGCGGCGTGCCGCGAATGACGGTGCAGAAGATTTTTGCCGGCAACTTCAGGAACCACGGCCCCGTCACCTGGACGAGGCCGATCGGCACTGCCAGCAGGAAGCCGAGGATGGCGGTGCTGAACAGCATCATCAGGCTGACGAGAATGCCCCAGCCGAGCCGCGGCAGGTAGCGCGGCAGCCAGTCCCATCGCATGAAGACGGCGACGGCGACGACGAAGGCGGCAAAAACCAGCATCATGACGATGCGGTGCGGTTGGAAGAAGCTCCTCGCCGTCGGCAGGTCTTCGGGCGTAAACGCAACGGCGTGGGTGGTTTCGTCGGTCATCGGCTCTCCGCAAAACCGCGTCGGGCATGGCGTTCGAGCATGCCGATGAAGACGTTGGAGATCAGCGTCAGCGCCAGGTAGAGGGCGCCGGCCGCCAGGAAGAACAGAAGATAGGCCTTGGTCGTGCCGGCCGCCTGGCGGGTGACCAGCGTCAGCTCGCTGAAGCCGACGACGGCGAGAAGGGCCGTATCCTTGGTGGCGATCAGCCAGAGATTGGAGAGGCCGGGAATGGCATAGGGCAGCATCGCAGGCAGGGTGATGCGTCGCAGGACCATGGCTGGCGACATGCCATAGGCGCGTGCCGCCTCGATCTGGCCGGCGGGCACCGCCTTGATCGCGCCACGCAACACCTCGGTCGAATAGGCGCCCTGGACGACGCCGATGACGAAGATGCCCGCCATCAAGCCGCTGATGTCGACCGGGCCGACCGAAAACAACGCCAGAACCTGATTGAGCAGGTCGGTGCCGGCATAATAGAGCAGGAGGATCAGCACCAGCTCGGGCACGGCGCGCACGACCGTGGTGTAGCATTCGAGCAGATCGCGCAGAACCGGGCCGCCATAGAGCTTGCCGAATGCGCCGCCGATGCCGAGTGCCAGGCCGAGCGTGAAGCCGCCGACGGCGATCTGAATGGAATTGAAAAAGCCTTGCAGCAATACGCCGCCCCAGCCGGGCGCTGAAAGCGAGAGCAGGCCCCAATTGATGAGGGAATCCGCAGCCATGCGTCGTCGAGCTCCGATGGCGCCGGCCGGCGATCGCTACAGCGCTGCGGTCCGTTCGGACGCGACAGCGCTGCGACGGTTCGATCGCCGACCGATCGCGCCTTATCCGCCGTAGATGTCGAAGTCGAAGTACTTCTTCGAGAACGTATCGTAGGTGCCGTTGTCGCGGATCGCCTTGATGGCGGCGTTGATTTTGTCCTTGAGCTCGGTTTCGCCCTTGCGCAGGCCGACACCGACACCGGGGCCGATCACGGCGACGTCTTCGGCAACGTCACCCTTGTACTCGCAGCATTCCTTGCCCTGGTCGGTTGCCAAAAACGCCTTGAGTGCGATGGCATCCGCCTGCACCGCATCGAGGCGGCCGGCGGCGAGGTCGTTGTTGGCCTCGTCCTGCGTCTGGTATTCCTTGACCTCGACGCCGGCCGGCGCGAAGTGCTTGGCGGCATAGGCCTGGTGAACCGTCGAGACCTGGACGCCGAGCGTCTTGCCCTTCAGCCCTTCCGGCGAGGAGTTCATCTCGACGCCCTTGGTGCCGATGATCCCGGTCGGGGTGTTGTAGTACTTGTCGGAGAAATCGATCGTCTTCAGGCGCTCGTCGGTGATCGACATCGAGCTGATGATCATGTCGATCTTCTTCGAGGTCAGCGCCGGGATGATGCCGTCCCAGGCGACGGGCGTCAGCACGCATTCGAGCTTGGCCTCGGCGCACATCGCGTTCATGAACTCGACTTCCCAGCCTTCCCACTTGCCGCTGGCGTCAGGTGCCGTGAACGGCGGATAGGGTTCCGCTGCGACGCCGACCTTCAGCGCTTCCGCCGATGCCGCGACACCGCCGCTGACGGCGATCGCCGCCGCAACGGCCAGGACTTTCAATGCCTTCTTCATGCTGTTCCCCTTTTTGGTTGTTTAGCATTCAGGAATTCAGTGAATGGAACTGATGAACTTCTTGAGCCTTTCCGATTTCGGTGCGCCGAAGATGGCCTCCGGCGGGCCCTGCTCCTCGATCACGCCGTTGTGGAGGAAGACGATGTGGTTGGCGACGTCGCGCGCGAACTTCATCTCGTGGGTGACGAGGATCATCGTGCGCTTTTCACGCGCGAGGTCACCGATGACAGAGAGAACTTCACCGACGAGTTCGGGATCGAGCGCCGAGGTCGGCTCGTCGAAGAGCATCACGAGCGGCTGGATGGCAAGCGCCCGGGCGATCGCGGCGCGCTGCTGTTGGCCGCCGGAGAGAAAGGCCGGGTAGGCGTCGCGTTTTTCGTAGAGGCCGACCCGTTTCAGCAGGGTTTCGGCGGTGGCGACCGCCTCGGCCTTCGGTTTGCCGAGCACATGGATCGGGGCTTCGATGACGTTTTCGAGGATGGTCATGTGCTGCCAGAGATTGAAGCTCTGGAACACCATGCCGAGCTGGCTGCGGATGCGCTGGACCTGTTTGCGGTCCTCCGGCACCAGGCCGCCGCGACCGTCGGATTTCATCCGGATCTTTTCGCCATGCACGCTGACGCTGCCGGCGGAGGGGAGTTCGAGCAGATTGATGCAGCGAAGGAAGGTGGATTTGCCGGAGCCGCTGCCGCCGATGATGGCGATTACGTCGCCCTGCTTCGCCGTGAGCGAAACTCCCTTCAGCACTTCCAATGGCCCGAAACGCTTGTGCAGGTCAGTGACCGCGATTGCCTGGGCCGCATCCGTCATCGGCGCGCCGCTTCCATGGCTCTGCGAGCTTTGTCTGTCAGCATCGAAACAGTTCCCCTGTCGTCTTCCGCGCGGCATCTTTGGCCTGTCACGGGTTTTTGTTGGCAGGCATGGTTGCACTTGTGCCGCTATTGTTCAAGCGTATAATAATGGACGTCGTCGATTTTTTGACGCCCCGCCGATCGTTCGATTTCCCGAAGGAGCCGCCCATGCCGCCGTTCTGGCCGAAGCCTTTGCCGACCGCGCCTGAACAGGGTTTCGCGCCGGTTCGAGAGCAGAGTGCCGCATGAACAGACGCAGTTTTCACCGTGCGCCGGAAGGCGAACGCCGCCAGGAATTGATCGAAGCGACGCTCGACTGCATCTCGGAATTCGGGCTGAAGGGCGCGACCGTTCGGCAGATCGCGATCCGTGCCGGGGTGACCGCCGGGCTGGTGCGCCACTACTTCGAATCGAAGGACCAGATGGTCGCCGAGGCCTATCGCGCCGTCATCGCCTCGCTCACCGAAAAGGCGAGCAAGGTCGAGGGCGACCCGGAAACGCGGCTCAGGGATTTCATCGCCATCAACCTCACCGAGCCGGTGGCCGACAGCCGCAGCATCTCGCTCTGGGCGGCCTTCATCAGCCAGGTCCGAGTCGATCCGGTGCTGTCGGAGATCCATCGCGAAGGCTATCTCGCCTTCCGCAATTCGCTGCAGGAACTGCTTGCCGATTTCCTTGCGGCCAAGGGCAAGCCGGCCGATGCCGAAACCTGCCGGGCTTTCGCCATCGCCATCAACGGATTGGTCGACGGCCTCTGGGTCGAGGGCTGCCTTGCAGGCGATCTCTTTCGCGAGGGCGAGCTTGTCGCCATCGCCATGTCTTCGGTCGAGGCGCTGCTCGGCACGAAGATCGGAACTGCAAAACAATGAAAACGGGAGAAAGCACCATGCGCTACGCGTCCATCACCGAACGTCTTGCCGATCTTGGTTCGGGCAAATGGTCGCTGCATATCCGTGCCCGCCAGTTGAACGCTGCCGGTGCCGACATCATCGAGTTGACGATCGGCGAACCGGATCTTCCACCGGATCGTGCGCTGCTCGACGAATGCCAGCGCGCGATGAATGCCGGGCGCTATCGCTATTCCAACGGCCGCGGGGAGCCGGCGGTCGTGGCGGCCGTCGCGGAGAAATACCGTCGCCGCCGTGCTGATGTGACGAACGAGAACGTGCTCTGCTTTCCCGGCACGCAGACGGCACTTTTCGCCGTGATCCTGGGTTTGGCGGAGGCCGGCGATGCCGTGCTCGTCGGCGATCCGCTCTATGCGACCTATGAAGGCGTCATCCGCTCGACGGGCGCCCATCCGGTGCTGGTGCCGCTGAAGCCAGAATTCGGCTTCCACATGCAGGCCGAGGATCTCGAAAAGGCGATCACGCCGGAGAGCCGGGTGCTGCTGCTGAATACGCCGCACAATCCGACCGGCGCCGTGCTGACGGCGGAAGAAATTGCCGCGATCGGCGAAGTCGCACGCCGTCACGATCTCTGGATCGTCTGCGACGAGGTCTATGAGGAGCTGGTGTTCGACGCGGTCTTTGCCTCGCCCTTCGACAATCCGGATCTCGCCGAACGCACGATCGTCGTCTCCTCGATCTCGAAGTCGCATGCCGCGCCGGGCTTTCGCAGCGGCTGGGCGGTCGGCCCGGTCGAGTTTACCGAGTGGTTGCTGCCGGTCTCCGAAACCATGCTTTTCGGCACGCAGCCCTTCATCGCCGACATGACCGCCTATGCCCTGACCCATGACATCGATACCGCACGGCAGATGCGCCTGTCCTACAAGTCGCGCGCAGCGCAGATCGTCGCCGGCCTTGCCAAGGCACCCGGCATCGAGGTGTTCGCGCCTGAGGCCGGTATGTTCATCTTGATCGATGTTTCGGGAACCGGTCTCGACGGCGATGCGTTTGCCTGGGCGCTGCTTGAAGAGGAGGGGGTTGCCGTCATGCCCGGATCGTCCTTTGGCGACGAAGCACAGAACTATCTGCGCGTCAGCCTGACCGTGCCCGATGGTGCCATCGACGAGGCCTGCCGCCGCATCACCGCTCTTGCCGAGCGGGCTAGCCAGCGCAAGGAGCGCCGCGCATGACCACGGAAAAAACGGTTGGAGAAGTCCTGGTCGACCTGCTCGAGGCCAATGGCGTCGAGGTGGTGTTCGGCATTCCCGGCGTGCACACGGTCGAGCTCTATCGGGGCCTTGCGGCATCGAAGATCCGCCACGTGACGCCACGGCATGAACAGGGCGCGGGTTTCATGGCCGACGGCTATGCCCGCGTCAGCGGCAAGCCGGGCGTCGCCCTCGTCATCACCGGGCCGGGGCTGACGAACACCATCACGGCGATGGCGCAGGCGCGCCAGGATTCGATCCCGATGCTGGTGATTTCAGGCGTCAATCGCCGCGATTCTCTCGGCCACGGTCGCGGCTTGCTGCACGAGCTGCCCGACCAGCACGGCATGATGAAGACGCTGGCGCTCTATTCGCACACGCTCCTCAATCCGGAAGACCTGCCTTTCGTCGTCGATCGCGCCTTCTCGGTGCTCGTCTCCGGCCGGCCGGGACCGGTGCATATCGAGATCCCGACCGACGTGATGTCGGCGAAGATCACGCCGCAGGCGGTGCGCCCCGCAACGGCCACCCGACCGCGCTCCGACAGCGAGACGCTGCAGCGTGCGGCGATCCTTTGCGCCGACGCCTCGCGCCCGGTCATCATCTGCGGCGGCGGCGCGCTGACGGCGGAGGCGGAAGTGGCGGAGCTTGCCGAAAAGATCGGCGCGCCCGTCGTCACCACCGTCAACGCCCGCGGCATGTTCTCAGGCAGTCCCTTGAGAGTTCCCGCCAGCCCGAGCCTGAAGGCGGTGCGGTCGCTGCTGAAGGAGGCCGACCTGGTGCTGGCGCTCGGCACCGAAATGGGCCAGACCGACTATGACATGTATGCCGATGGCGGCTTTCCGGCCCTGCGCAACCTGATCCGCACCGACATCGATGCGGCGCAGCTCGCACGCGGGCCGCATGCAGCACTCTCCATTCTCTCCGGCGCCAAGGCGGCGACGGCGGGCATTCTCGCCTTCCTGCCGGGCCATGCCGCCAAGGATGGCGCGGGACGGGCCGAGACCGCGCGACGCGCGGCGCTGAAGGAACTGACGCCGAAGATGCGGGCCGAGATCGGCATCATCGACACCATCTACAAGGTCCTGCCGGATTGCACCGTCGTCGGCGACTCGACCCAGGCCGTCTATGCCGGCAACCTCTATTGCGATGCACCGCGGCAGCGCAGCTGGTTCAATTCGGCGACCGGCTACGGTTCCCTGGGCTACGCGCCGCCGGCAGCCGTTGGTGCGGCCGTTGCCGATCCGTCGCGGCCGGTCGTCTGCCTCGTCGGCGACGGCGGCTTCCAGTTCTCGCTGGCCGAAATCGGCTCGGCCGTCGATGCGCAAGCGCAGGTCGTCTTCCTCGTCTGGAACAATGACGGTTACCAGGAAATCGAAAGCTACATGGTCGATGCCGGCGTCACGCCGGAGGGCGTCAAGCCTTCGGCGCCGGACTTCCTGATGGCGGCCAAGGCCTATGGCGTCGAGGGGCAGCGGCTTGCTTCAGTCGCCGATCTCTCACAGGCACTCGCCGAGGCGGGCAGGCGCAAGGGACCGTCGCTCATCGAGATCCACGAGCGGCGAACGAGCGGCCTTACGGCCTGAACAACGACAACGACGAAGCGGGCCGGATTTGACTTTTCCGGCCCGGAATGGTGTTAAAGGCGCCCATGCTCGATTCCGGCCATGTTCTCTAGGTAAGGTCGGGCATTCGGGCTCAATTTTCGTCTCGCTGGCGTTCGACCGCCAGGGAAAGGGACCGCGTCCTCGATGGACCGCATGGGTGGTGGCAGCAAGAACATGCAGGCCGGCCGGCTTCTCGCCGTGCTGTGGCTGTTCTGCGCCTCCTTCGCAATGCAGGTTATCTCGGTCGGACAGAGCATCCCGTCCCGTTCGGCATCCGGCGCCCAGGCCGGCAACGTCACAGACACCGGTTCGACCGACCGTCCCGCCGCCCGGCAGCTCTCGCGGGCGACACCGCTTTCTGACCTTCGATTTACGGCCGAGCGCAAGGACGCCAAGTCCGCAGCCGATGACGGCTTGCCGGCGCTCCTGCCGGCATCGCTCCAATTTGAATTTCACCGCTCGTCGGACGGGCGGGTATTCCGAGAGACCGCCGCGTATCTCGGCGGGGCCGCGAACCATGGCCCCCACATTCGCGCACCTCCGCGCGTCTGATCCATCACACGGATTTTGGCAGGCTGGCAGCTTCGGCTGCAGCTGTCTTTTATGAAACAAGCCCTGACGACGCGCCCCGTGCCCGCGCAGGCTCTTCTGGAACCACAACATGCGTACATCGAAATGGGCGATTCTCGTCTATGTCGTCGTGATCATCTTCGGATGTATCGCGGCGCTTCCGAACGTGCTGACGCCGGCACAACGTGAACAATTTGCAGGCTGGCTGCCGGTCAAGCCGGTGACCCTCGGCCTCGACCTCAAGGGCGGCTCGCACCTCGTTCTCGAAGTCGATGCTGCCGGCCTGCGCAAGGCTCGCCTCGAAACCCTGCTTGACGATACGCGCCGGGCGCTGCGCACCGAGCGCATTTCGGCCTCTTCGGCCCGCATTGCCGGCGACACCGTCACCGTGAAGATCGAAGACCCGGCTGACCGCGAAAAGGTCCTGCCGAAGCTGAAGGAACTCGCTGCCCCCGTCGGCACGCTCGGTTTCGGTGGCTCGGCGTCCGATATCGAGGTGACCGAGAGCGGCGACAGCATCAACATCGCCATGACCGAGGCCGGCCTTGCCGACCGCACCACCAAGGCGGTCGAACAGAGCCTCGAAATCATCCGCCAGCGCGTCGACACCGTCGGTGTCGCAGAACCGCTGATCCAGCGCGTCGGTTCCGACCGTATCCTCGTCCAGCTCCCTGGCCTCGAGGATCCGACGGCCCTGCGCCAGCTCCTCGGCTCGACCGCGCAGATGAGCTTCCACATGGTCGACCAGGCCGTGGATCCCAATCAGCCGCCGCCGCGCGGCGTCGACATCCTGCCTGGTGCGCACGACAACAACAAATACGCCGTCGAAAGCCGTGTGGCGATTTCGGGCGAACGCCTGGCCGACGCCAAGGCTGGCTTCGACCAGCGCACCAACGAGCCGATCGTGTCCTTCACCTTCGATTCGCTTGGCGCCCGCCAGTTTGCTGAAATCACCCAGGCCGCCGTCGGCCGGCCCTTCGCCATTGTTCTTGACGGCAAGGTCCTGACGGCACCGGTCATTCGCGAACCGATCATCGGCGGCAACGGCCAGATCAGCGGCAATTTCACCGCAAAGGAAGCGACCGTTCTCTCCGCGCTGCTGCGCTCCGGCGCCCTGCCGGCACCGCTCACCGTCATCGAAGAACGCTCCGTCGGTCCGAACCTCGGCTCCGATTCCATCCGCATGGGCATCTACACCGGTCTTGCCGGCTTCGCCCTCGTCGTTACCCTGATGGTCGTTCTCTACGGCGCATGGGGTATGATCGCCAATGTCGGCCTGGTGCTGCACACGATCCTGACCGTCGCGCTTCTGGCTATGCTCGGTTCGACGCTGACCTTGCCCGGTATCGCCGGTATCATCCTCGGCATCGGCATGGCCGTGGACGCCAACATCCTGATCAACGCCCGTATCCGCGAAGAGACGGAAGCCGGCGCCGGCGCGATGAAGGCGCTCGATATCGGCTTCAACAAGGCCTATGCGACCATCATCGACAGTAACGTCACGACGCTTTCGGGCACCGTGCTGCTGTTCGCCTTCGGCTCCGGTCCGGTCAAGGGCTTCGCCGTCACCATGATGCTCGGCATCATCATCTCGATGTTCACCTCGATCACCGTCGTTCGCCTGATGATGCGTGAAGTCGTCGTCCGCCGGAAGATGAAGAAGCTCGAGATCCCGTCGCTGTTCGGCAAGGTTCCGAAGCTTCCGTCCTTCTCCTTCATGAAGGGCCGCTTCATTGCCATCGGCATGTCGGCCTTCCTGTCGGTAAGCTCGGTCGTGCTGTTCTTCACGCCAGGCCTCAACTACGGCATCGACTTCGTCGGTGGTATTCAGGTCGAAACCACCTCGAAGAACACGCTCGACCTTCCGACGCTGCGCCACAATCTCGAAGCGCTCAACATCGGCGAGGTGGCACTGCAGGAATTCGGCCAGGACAAGTCGGTCCTGATCCGCGTCCAGCGCCAGCCGGGCGGCGAGCAGGAGCAGACCGCTGCGCTCAACCGCATCAAGGATGCCGTCGTCCAGACGATCCCGGATGCGGCATTCGAGCGTACCGAGGTCGTCGGCCCGACCGTCAGCACCGAGCTTGCCCGTTCGGGCTTCCTCGCTGTCGGTCTCGCTATGGTGGCGATCCTGCTCTACATCTGGTTCCGCTTCGAATGGCACTTCGCCGTCGGTGCGATCGCGGTGCTCTTGCTCGACATCACCAAGACGATCGGCTTCTTCGCGCTCACAGGCATCGACTTCAACCTGACCGCCATCGCCGCGTTGCTGACGATGATCGGCTACTCGGTCAACGACAAGGTCGTGGTCTATGACCGCATGCGCGAGAACCTCAGGAAGTACAAGTCGATGCCGTTCTCGGATCTCATCGACATGAGTATCAACCAGGTGATCGCGCGATGCATCTTCACCTCGATGGCGACGGCCTTCTCGCTGGTGCCGATGGCGATCTGGGGCGGCGATGCCGTCAAGAGCTTCGCCTGGCCGATGATCTTCGGCGTGATCGTGGCAACGACCTCGTCGATCTACATCGGCGGTCCGATCCTGCTCTTCCTCAATCGTTGGTGGAAGGATCGCGAAGCGTCCCGCAGCGGCACGACCACGCCGCAGGCGGGAACGCCGGCGGCCTGAGCGTCGGCTCTCAGGATATAAAACGTGAAGGGGCGGCCGCAACGGCCGCCCCTTTTTTGTCCGAATGTGCTGTCTTTATCCACCCGTGCCTTGCAGACTGATTCTTCGCTTCCTAAATAGCGTGGGTCTCCGGCTCCGGACTGGGTGGATGGATTTTGCGTCCTCTGCCCCTAGAATTTCAGGGGTGAAGAATTTTTTTCTTCTTCTTCATCTTTTTAATTGACGGAATTGGTAGATTATTCTAGTTTGCCAATACGTGACGCGGGGAGTCCGCCTCACGGTTGTTCATCGAACGCTCCGGCATTGCTGATGCCGGACCAGCCAAAGGAGTGTGACATGTCTGAAACCGTCTCGACCGCCGCCTTCTTCGGCACGCGTCTCCTTTGTCGCGCAACAGAGAAAAAATGGCGCATTCGCAATCTCTGCCGAATGTGACCTTCGAACCCCTCGAACTTTATCTTTTGCCGAAATTGAAAGTCTCCGCGCCGCCGGCGTGGAAGGAGCGTTATTTGTATGAGCAAGCAGGTTATCGAATTTGGCGGCGAAGCCGTCGGCGTTGTTGTCCCGGATGAAGATCGCTTCAAGTTCCTGGCGGTGAAGTATCACGTCTGGGATCTGGACGCGAAGCGCTTCGGCTCGGCCGATGAAGCGCGTGCCGCGATCCGTCAGCTGTTGGCCCACCAGGCCGTCCAGGCGAAGCGGCAGAACCACAGCGCCGCTGCCTGAAGCAACACTTGAAGCGGATGAGAAAAGCCGGTTTCGGCTTTTCTCCCGCCTCTGCCGCGAAGACTTTCGCAAATCCTTGCCGCATCGGCGGCACGCGATGCCCGCGACTTCGGCCAATTCCCCACTATAATTATATGTTGGCAGTACGTTTCTTGTGCTATGCCAAGATATATTTGCATTTGCGCGGATGATTCCCGTTTTCTGGGGTGCCGCCGCAGGGAAAGCGTGCCGGAATGCTGACGAAGAAGGGAAAGTACGGACTGAAGGCCTTGGTCGATCTTGCACGGCTGGAGCCGGGGGAGACTGCCTTCATTACGGAGATCGCGCAGCGCAACAATATCCCGAAGAAGTTCCTGGATACGATCCTGCTCGAGCTGCGCAACGCCGGCATGCTGCGCTCGAAGAAGGGGCCTGGCGGCGGCTACTCGCTGTCGCGGCCGGCATCCGAAATCCGCATCGGTCACGTCATCCGCACGCTGGATGGGCCGCTTGCGCCGATCCGCTGTGCGAGCCGCACGGCCTACGAGGTGTGCGAAGACTGCAACGATCCCGAGACCTGTCAGGTGCGGGTGTCGATGACGACGGTGCGCGATGCCGTTGCCGCTATCCTCGATTCGATGACGCTCGAAGAATTCGCGGCCGACAAGTCGATGCCGCTCGAAATGGAAGAAAAGCGCGCCGGCTGACGAAAACGCCGCGGATTGCGCCAGTTTTCCCCCGAACTCTGCTTCCAAGACTTGGTTTGCCAAGAAAAAGCGCTTATCTGCCGTCAATGGTCTGGCGGGCAAATTCATGCCTGTTGCTTAAGTCTTCGCAGAATTGGGGTCATCATGGGTTTGAGACATGCATCGGCGGATGATCGCACCGCAAATGCGGCTTTGGAATCGATCGGCCGGACGCTGACGACCGCGATGGCCGGCATCAAGGCGCTTGCGGATCAATTCGGCGCCGACGAGATCTTTGCCCGCAGTGTCGTCGAAGCCGTCGAACTGATCGGCGAAAGCAAGGGGCGCGTCGTCGTCTCCGGCGTCGGCAAGAGTGGCCATATCGGCCGCAAGATCGCAGCCACCCTGGCATCGACCGGAACATCCGCCTATTTCGTGCACCCGACCGAAGCGAGCCACGGCGACCTCGGCATGGTCACCTCGCAGGACGTACTCATTCTGCTTTCCTGGTCGGGCGAGACCGCCGAGCTTGCCAACATGCTCACCTATGCCAAGCGCTTCAACGTGCCGATCGTCTCGATCTGCGCCAATCGCGACAGCGTGCTTGCCCGCAATTCCGAAGTGCCGATTGTCCTGCCGAAGGTTCAGGAAGCCTGTCCGCACGGCCTCGCGCCGACGACGTCGGCCATGCTGCAGCTTGCCATCGGCGACGCGCTCGCCATCGCGCTCCTGGAGCGGCGCGGCTTTTCGGCCGAGGACTTCAAGACTTTCCATCCGGGCGGCAAGCTCGGTGCGCAGCTGCGGCTGGTGCGCGAACTGGCGCATGAGGGCGCGCAGATGCCGCTTCTCAGCGTCGGCCGCCCGATGAGCGAGGCGCTGATCGAGATGTCGTCGAAGGGCTTCGGTGTCGTCGGCATCGTTGACGGCGGCGGTAAGCTGGCTGGCGTGATCACCGACGGCGACCTGCGCCGTCACATGTCCGGCGACCTGCTACTGCAGCCGGTCGAGGCGGTGATGTCGCGCAATCCGCGCGTGATCCGCGGCGACGTGCTCGCAAGCGGCGCCATGGAATTCATGCAGCAGCACAAGGTGACCGTGCTGTTCGTCGTCGATGATGGCGGGGCGCCGGTCAGCATCCTGCATATCCACGACCTGCTGCGCGCCGGCGTCGTCTGAGGCCGGCAGAGCGGATCTCCGTCTGACGAAAGCAGCCTAACCTTTCACCACGGCGGGCCAATCGCTCGTCGTGCCTGGCTGCACCGGCCGTTCCAGATAGGTCGAAAGCACCACATAGCTGCGCGTCGCCTTGACGCCGGGTGTGTCGTAGAGCCGCGCCAGCAGCCCTTCGAGCGCATGCGTGCTTTCGGTGCGCACCTTGAGCAGCATGCAGGTGTCGCCGGCGACCGAGTGGATCTCCTCCACCTCAGGGCATTCCTCGATCGCCAGCAGTGCCTGCGTCTTGCCCCAGCCGGTCGTATCGACATGGACGAAGGCAAGCAGCGTCTTTCCGACCGCGTCCGGATCGATGAGGGCCGACACGCGGCGGATCGCGCCCGAACGCCGGAGCCGTTTCACCCGCTCATGCGCCGCCGGCGGCGAAAGTCCGACGCGTTCGCCAAGCTCGGCATAGCTCGTGGTCGCGTCCTCGACGAGGACGCCTAATAGCTTTCGGTCCATGGCGTCGAGGTCGCGTTCCGGCGGACGCTTCCGCCGAACGTCATCTGTATTTTGGTCCATACCCGGAATTCCTCTTGTTGCTGAATTTCATTCTGCAAAAATGAAGGAATGACGAACATCGATCAACAAATTTCGCCAGATCCAATCGGCAGGGCCTCGATCGACAGGGCGCGCATCCCGCCCTTCGCCTATGTGCTGACCGTCTGCGTCGGCGTCATCGGCTCGAACTCTCTGGCGCTGGGTCCGATCGCGCCGGAGGTGGCGCGGAGCCTCGGCGCCGATGTTCCCTCCGTGATGGTCGCTTCGGCCGCGTTCGGACTGGGCACGGCCGTCAGCGCCATCTTCCTTGGGCGCTTCATCGATCGGTACGGCCCTCATCGCATTCTGGCTGCCGCGCTGCTGCTTCTGGCCGCCGGGCTTGCCGGCAGTGCGCTCGCGCCCGTGCTGGCCTTCCTGGTCGCCGCCCAGCTTGTTGTCGGCGTCGCCACCGGCATCGCGCTTCCCTCGATCTATACGCTGGCCTCGGTCATCGCGCCGGCCGGACGGGAGAGTGAGACGATCGGCCTGGTATTGACCGGCTGGACGCTCAGCATGGTGGCCGGTGTGCCGCTATCGGCAGCGATCGCCGACTTCGGGGGATGGCGCGCCGTTTACTTTGTCGTTGCCGTGGCCACGCTGGTTGCCTGCGCGGCCGTCAGGCTCGCGCCGGTACGGGAAGGTCTCGCCGGCAAGACGACGTCGCCGCTTGCCGCGCTTGGCGTGCGTGGCGCCGGGCCGCTGCTGATCGCCTGTGCCGCCTTCATGGCCGCCTTCTACGGTGTTTATGCCTATATCGGCGAACACCTGCACGCAGCGCTCGGATTGCCCCTCAGCGCCAATGGCCTTGTGGCCGTTTCCTACGGCTTCGGCTTCGGTGCGGCAGCGCTTCTCGACCGACTGATCGATCGCTTCGGCGCCGGCCGGTTGCTGCCCCTGATCTTCCTGGTCGTCGCCGGCGTCTATGCGGCGATGGCGGCCGCAAGCGGCTCCTACACGGCCATGCTGGTCGTCGTGTTCTTCTGGGGCCTTGCCAACCATTTCGGTCTCAACGTGCTGATCATGCGGTTGACGGGGCTCGATCCCACAAGGCGGGGCGCGATCATGGGACTGAACAGCGGCGTCACCTATCTGTCGCTCTTTTTGGGAACGCTTGGTTTCGGCGTCGTCTATGGCGAGGCTGGCTTTTCCGCGCTGCCCTTGGCCGCAGCCGGCCTGATGCTGGTCGCAGCAATCGCGGCAGCGCTCGCGCCGCGCTAGATCACCGCCGATAGGTAGGCGATTACTCTAGCGGCAAGCGGAAGGCGCGCGTTTCGCAGGCTTCTGTCTCGGCGCGGGGTCAACAAAGGCCCCAGGCTCGTTGAGGCTGTCTTCGTGCAGCCGCTGGGCAATCGCTTCCGCACCGGCATCGGTTCCGGCGCGGGAATAGAGGTTGCCGCGCACCTGGATCGTCGCCGCAAGCAGGCGGAACATGGCAACACTCAGCTCAGGCTCCGGCGCCTGCGGCGCCTGCCAGAAAGCGTCGAGTGGCTGTTGGTCCGTCAGGCCGGCAATATCGAAGACGGCAGTGCCGAGTACCTTGACCGGTCGCCCTTGCTTCAAGGCGTGCAGGCCGGCGGTCGAGTTTACCGTGACCATGCCGGCGCTCGCCTCGCCAAGCGTATCGAGGTTGCCGCCGTCCAGATAGAAGACCCGTCCGCTCAAGCCAAGCGTTGCCGCTTGCTGCTCGATGAAGCTGCGCCACGGGATCAGGTCGTTGTCGAGCGGATGCACCTTGAAGACCAGGCGTGCATTCGGCGCGGCAAAGGCGCTGAAGGAGGTCAGGACGTCAGCGATCGCATCCTTCTGGCTGTGAAAGGGCGAATGCGCCCTGAGCTGAAAGTCGGTTTCGAGCTGAAGCGGATGGACGAAGTAGGGGACGTCCTCGGAAAGCAACTTCGCAACGGTCGCCACCGCTTCCGCGTTGCGTCGTTTCTCGGAGAGCAGCCGGCGTATCCAGCCGGCATATTCGGCGAGCGGATGAAAAATCGCGTGACGGCGATAGTGCGGAAACAGGAACCAGAAGAAGACGTTCGGCAGATTGTAGAGCAGATCGTAGCTCGCATCGGCGAGGAACGTCTGGCTGTAGCGCTTGCGCCAGTCCGGCTCCGGCAGGTTTGACGCAGCCGAAAGGATCTGCCCGGCATCGACGGGAAAATGGGAATTCGACGACATGCCGTTGCGCTCGAGCGTCAGCCAGTCCGGCCTCAGATAGCCCATCTCGATAATGGCGACATTGACGCCGGTTCTGCGGGCGACGGCGGTCGCTGCCTGGTGATAGGGCCGCTCTTCGCCCAACAGCAGCATGTCGGTGACGCCGTGGGTGGCGATGAATGCCTCGAGATAGCCGGGCCAGGCTGCCGCCGTGCCGCGATAGTTGAAGCCGCCCTTGCGCCGCCAGAAGATCTGGTCGCCGACGTTCAGATTGATCCTGAGACAACGGTGGCCAAGGGCTTCGAGCCGGTCGGCGATCTTACGGAAGATCGGCGAAGAGGGGCCCTGCAGGAACAGGAAGACCCGCTGTTTCGGCCGTCCGGCCCCACCGGCCGATGTCATCGAAGCGTTCTCCATCCGCAGACCGCCGCTAGCGCAGCGTATCCTTTCTCAGGTTCGCGTGGTTGAGAAGCGCCTCGATCAGGTTCCAGGCTTCGACGTTGCTCGGCTCGGCCGGCTTGTGGGACGACCGCTTCGCCTTGGCGAGCGGCACGATCAGATAGTCCGTGCGCGGATCCGGGAAGGGGTCGGCAAAGGATTTGAGCAGCGGCGCGTGATCGCCGTAGAAGACGAGCCAGACCGGACGGTCGAGCTTGTCGAGGCGCTCGCTCAACGTGTTGAGCGCTGAGTCGGATTGCTCGAGGATGGCCAGATAGATGTCGACGGGGTTGGTGAGTTCGCCGACGCGGCCCGGCTCCCATGGGCCGTGATTGGCCATGGAGGCGACGAAGATGAAGCCGCTTTCGTCTTCGGGCAGCTTCTCGCTGGCGTCGATCACCTTCGCCGCGAGCTTCTCGTCGGAGACATAGGGCCCGTCTCGGTCGGGGCGATGGTCGAAGCCGTCGAGCATCGTCAGCTTGGAGAAGCCGAGCTGCGGCATCGCCTTGTGCCTGAGGAAGAATGTGCGGTCATAGGGATGGATGAAGTGGGTGTTCCAGCCGGCGCGCTTCATCTTTCCGGGCCAGACGACGTCGGCATAGTGCGACGCGCGCAGATAGGGATAGCTGGCGTCGACATGGATGTCGTCGGGCACCAGGCCGCTGATGACGGCGAATTCGGTGCGTAGCGTATAGCCGCCTTCGAATACGCTGCTGAGCCGGCCCCACTGCACCGCCTCGCGCCGCAGCCGGTCCAGCGTCGGCAGGTTCAGCGTGTCGACGCCGAAGTGCCGCATGTCGATGAAGGATTCTGATTGCCAGACGACGATCAGCGGCGAGCCGTCGTCGCCGATGAGGTCCTGCACGGCGGCCCGCACGATTTCCGAAAGTTCCGCGACGATCTTTTCGCGGCGGACACCGAGCCAGATGATGAAGCGGAAGACGACCGAGCCGAAGGTGCCGAAGCGCACGGTATTCATCTTGACGTCGAGGACCTTGAGCAGACGCTGCACCAATGCTGCAGTCGGCCGGTTCACCGGGCCGTAGAAGAGCAGGAGCCAGGGGCCATAGGCGATGCCGAGCATCACCAGGATCCAGAAGGCCTTGCCCCGATCCGGCAGAATGGCCGGCTCGAAATACATGTAGAGGCCGGAAACGCCGAAGACGTAGAGGAAGGCGACGGTCCAGAAGACGACGTTCAGCGAACTCGCATAGAAGATCGTCTTGTACTTGAACACGTCGACGACGAGCGCGATGTCCGAGAAGATCAGCGGCTCGCGAATGAACTTGAACTTGGCGCGGGAAATGCCGGTGAAGATGATGAAGAAGCTCATCGTGCCGGCCGCCGCATAGAGCGGACGCCAGGATCCCGCAAAGAAGCCGGCAAAGACCAGCGCGATCACCGGCAGGCGGGCAAGCACATCGATCACGTCCTGGGTGCGTCCGAAGGGCGAGGGATTGGCGCGCCGCTCGCGCTTCGGCAAGGCGAAGCGGTCGGTGAAGAAGATCACCGCACAGGACAGCAGATAACAACTAAGCGTCAGTGTTATCGGGTAGTCGTGCAGCTGAAAGGGAAGCAACGCCAAGCGGAAACCTTCATGTCTTCATGCCGGCCGATGCCGCTTTATGCGGCACAGCGTCCGCCCGACACTTAGATCTTATCGATGCTAGGTACAAGCACCGTCAGGTCCGGTGCTCGGACACTCCACGATTATGCGTCGCCGTGTTGCCGCACCGCACAATCGCCCGGTCGAACCACCAGTTGAGCAAGGGACGAATGGTGGGAGCGAAGCGGCCAAGGAGAAACAATGTCGTGCCGAAATAGACTTCGAACCGGCCGCGGTCGGTCCCCTTGGCGATCCGCCTGGCCACCGCTTCAACTGGCCAGGGCCTGACCGTGCCCATGATCGTGGCGGCTTCCGGCGGTCGGGCCGCGAGCTCGCGCTGAAACTGCGGCGTTTCCGTATCCGGCGGAAAGCAGACGGAGACGCTGACGCCGTGCGGACGAGCTTCCGAACGCAGAGCCTGGGCAAAGCCGTGCACGGCGAACTTGGAGGCGCAGTAGGCCGAATAGCCGTAGATGCCGAGCAGCCCCGCGCCGGACGAGATCATCATGATCCGGCCGCGCCGGCGCCGCTTCATGCTGTCGTAGACAGCGCGGACCGCATGCACCGTGCCGGAGAAATTGGTGTCCATCTGCTGCCGGAACGAGGCGCTGTCGAGTTCCTCGAACCGGCCGGGTTCGACGATGCCGGCGGATGCGACCAGGATGTCGCAGGGGCCGAAAGCCTGTTCGCACCGCCGGATCGCCGCTTCGACATCGCTTTCCACCGCGACGTCGGCGGCCTCGATCCGGATACTGTCGGCGTTCGCCCCGCTGGACGCGACAAGTTTCGCTTGGGCGTCTTCCAGGAGGCCACGGGAGCGGGCGATCAACGAGAGGCGCGCCCCGCGCGCCGCGTAGATCGATGCGACCGCAAATCCGATACCGCTCGAGCCACCGGTAATGATCACATGCGTCATGCTGGTATTCCGCTCCAGAGTTCGGAAGAGTGCGAAGCGGCTCTGCTTCGGCAACCACATGACCCGGCAGCACACGCGGTCAGGTCAGCGCGCCGAGAGCGCTTTCATCATCTGGTCGATGTCGATGCCGCCGAGGCCGAAGTTGCGTGCGGTAAGGTCGGCCAGACGCTCGGCCGTCAGCGTTACCGTGCGGCGGATCTGCTCTTCCGTGTGGTCGCTGGTGATGAAGAAGCGCAGCCGCGCCAGCCCTTCCGGAACTGCCGGGTGGATGATCGGCAGCGCATTGACGCCTTCGGCAAGCAGGTCGTTCGACAGCTGGACTGCACGCAAGGAATCGCCAACCAGAACCGGAACGACGGAAAATCCACTCGAGAGGCCCGTGTCCAGCCCCGCTTCCTTGGCAAGCTTGAGGAAGAGGGCGCCGTTGCGGCGCAGCGCCGCCGTGCGTGTCGGCTCCCGTTCCAGAACTTCCAGGCTCGCGGTAGCCGCAGCCGCCAGCACCGGCGCAAGGCCGACGCTGTAGACGAAGCCGCCGGCCGAGGCCTTCAGCACTTCGACCAACGCTTCGCTGCCGGCGATATAGCCGCCGCAGCTCGACGTGGTTTTCGACAGCGTCCCCATCCAGATATCGATCTCGCGCGGATCGACGCCGAAATGTTCCGCAAGCCCGCGGCCGGTCTTGCCGAGAACGCCGAGCGAATGGGCTTCGTCGACCATCAACCAGAAACCATATTCGGCCCTAAGCTTCAGAAGCGCCGGCAGGTCGGCGACATCGCCGTCCATCGAGTAGATGCCCTCGACGATGACCATGATGCGGCGATAGTCGCCGGCAACGGTGCGCAGCACGTGTTCGAGGTCGGCGACGTCATTGTGCTTGAACAGGCGTCGTGTCGCGCCCGAGAGCTTGACACCGGCAAGGGCGCTGTTGTGGATGAACTCGTCGTGGACGACGAGGTCCTTCGGCCCCATCAGGCAGCTGATCGCCGCCACATTGGTGAGATAACCGCTGACAAAGCAGACCGCAGCATCGACGCCGTAGAAGCTGGCGATCTTTTCTTCGAGCGCCACATGCACCGGGCGCTCGCCGGCGACGAGGCGGCTCGCCGAGGCGGAGATGCCGAAGGTGCCGATGGTGTCGCGTGCCCGCGCAAGCACCTCCGCATGGCGGTTGAGGCCAAGGTAGTCATAGGAGGCGAAGTTGATCAGCTTCCGGCCGTCGATGACGGTGGTCGCGCCCGCCGCCGTCTGGTGCGCACGATAGAACGGATTGGCGATGCCGAGCTGCTCGCTTGCGAACTTCTGCGTCATCACCTGCTTGTATTCCGGCAGGTCTTCGAAACGGGCCTGCTGCCGGCGTGCCGGCGGCGGCATCTCCCGCTCCGAACGCGCCATGCGGTTGCGCTCGGAGGATTGATGCGTGTTTCTCATCCGGTCCAGCAGGTTCTCTTTGAGGCTGCTGGTCATCTTGGATGCGCCTGGACCGTTTCCGTTCGTGCTCATTGGCCTTGTGCTTTTTCCTTCGCCGTTCCGACGTGCCGTTGCGCAAGTTCGCTGACGATCTTGTCGTCGGCGGGTTCGGCATCGTCGCTCTGGTCGCGCTTGCTCACCTTTTCATAGAGCTTGCGCGCGACATCGCCAACCGTCGTGTTGTCGGCGACGCCGCTGAGCGGCATGTCGAAGCCGGTGTTCTGCTGGAAGCTCATGCCGAGTTCGACGGCCATGAGGCTGTCGAGGCCGATTTCCTTCAGAACCTTGCTGCGGGTGACCGTATCCTTCGATACGCGCAGGATTGCGGCGATCTCGCCGGCGACGAGATCGAAGAGAATGTCCTCGGCTTCCTGCGGCGACTTGCCCTCGATCATCGCGACGAGGTCCATCTTGGTGCCTTCGCCGCCCGTCGCATGCTGGTCGGCACTGCGCAGGATGACTTCGAAGAGGGCGTTCTTGGCGACAGGCAGATTGCGTGCCGCCGACCAGTCGATCTCCGAGATCATCACGGTTGCCGCATCGACGGTGCCCGGATCGAAGGCCAGGTGGCTTTCGACCATGTCGAGCGCCGTCTGCGCCTTCAGCGCCGTCTTGCCGATACGCTTGGCGAGGATGTCGTTCACGTCCGTGTTCTGGACCAGGTAGCCCCTGTCCGCGATCGCGCCGAAGCCGACGGCGAGACCCGCAAGGCCGCGGGCGCGACGGGCGCGGGCGAGACCTTCGAGATAGCCGTTGGCCGCGACGTAATTCGCCTGTCCGGGGTTGCCGACGAGGGTCGTCGCTGACGAGAACAGGATGAAGTTGTCGAGCTTGTCGCCGCTGGTCAGTTGATCGAGAACCGCGGCACCCTTGGCCTTGGTATCGATGACCGGCCGGTTGCGCTCGCGGTTGAGGTTGCTGATCAGCGCGTCGTCGAGCACCATCGCGGCGTGGACGATCGAACGCAGCGGTGCCACGGCGCGCAGCGTCTTGAGCAGGCGCTCCGTCGCTGCCGGATCGGTGACGTCGCAGGCATGAACCGTGGCGGCAACGCCGGCCTTCGCCCAGAGCTCGATCATCGCCGTCGTCTCGGCATCCGCCTGGCCACGGCGCGAGCAGAGCGCGACCTTCGTCGCACCCTTTTCGACGAGCCAGTTGGCGGCAGCGAGGCCGAAGCCGCCGATGCCACCGACGACGAGATGCATGCCGTTCGGATCGACCTTCATGCCGCCATGCGGACGCTTGGCGACACGATGCGTGCCGGCGACCGGAGGAAGCACGACGATCTTGCCGATATGCCCGGCATTCTGCATCAGCCGGAAGGCGTTGCCGATCTCGTCGAAGTCGAAGGCGCGATAGGGAAGCGGCGTCAGCTTGCCGTCTTCGAACAGCGCGCCGATCTCGGTGAAGATCCGCTTGGTCAGCTTCGGCTGATTGACCAGCAACTGGTCGGCGTCGATGCCGAAATAGCTGACATTGCGGCGGAACGGCCGAAGGCCGATCTTGCTGTCGGCGTAATAGTCGCGCTTGCCAAGCTCAAGGAAGCGGCCGAACGGCTTCACCAGCGCCAGGCTCTGCTCCATGGCCTCGGCGAACAGCGAGTTGAGCACGAGATCGACGCCTTCGCCGTCCGTTACGGCGCGAACGTCGTTGACGAAGTCGAGTGAACGGGAATCGAAGACGTGATCGGCGCCCAGCATCGACAGGAAGCGACGCTTCTCGCGCGATCCTGCCGTGGCGATGACCTTGGCACCCTTCAGCTTTGCGACCTGCAGAGCGGCAAGACCGACGCCGCCGGCGGCGCCATGGATGAGGATCGTCTCGTCAGGCTGGATCCGTCCAAGCTCGACCATCGCGTAATAGGCGGTCAGGAATGCGACCGGGACCGTCGCTGCGGCGACCGGGCTGACCGATTGCGGCAACCTGGCGACGCCGGCGCGCGAAACGACCGCGTGGGTCGAGAAGGCGGAGGACGCAATCGCCATGACGGCATCGCCGACGGCGAGGTCATCGACGCCGGCGCCGACCGCGACCACATGGCCGGAAAGCTCCATGCCGATCGTCGCGCCTGCGAAGCCGTCTTCGAGCGCTTCTTCCGGCAGAAGGCCCATCGCCCACATCACGTCGCGGAAGTTGAGGCCGGTGGCCGCGACCGCGACGACGACGTCACCCGGGCCTGCCGAGGGAATGTCGCTTTCTTCCCAGACGATGCTGCCGACCTGGGAGCTGACGCGCTGGCGGATGGTTGCAGCATTGAAGGCAGCTGTTGCTGCGTGCGCATTGTCGACTGGCCCAGGCACGGCGCGGATCTCCGAAAGCGCAGCGCCAGCGTCACCTTCGAGCAGCCATTCGCGGTTTGCTCCCGCGGCGCCAAGCAGCGGCAATGCCGCAGCCATCTGGGCAGCCGTCGCCGGCGAACCGTCGATGTCGAGCGAGTGGACGTCGAGGAACTCGTATTCGTTCTGAAGCACGCGGGCGAAGGCCCAGAGGCCGGCATTGACGCCGTCGCTTGCGACCGCTGCGCCGACCGTCCGGCTGGCGATCGGTGCGCCGCCAGGCGCAACAAGCACCAGACGGGGCCGCTTGTCCTCCGCTGGCTCTGCACCGCCGATATGCTGGCGCAACGCTTCGGCAAACGCCCCGAGCGCGAGGATCTGCGTTTGCAGAGAGGCGGAATCGTCGGTACGCGACGCGGCCGTCGGCAAGGCGAGGAAGACTGCCCGAAGCGGTTGGGCCCCCAACGCCTCGAAGGCTGGCAGGAGCGCGGCCTTGTCCGCAGTCGCATCGCCGGTCAGGCTGACGCGAACGGCTGGCTCAGACGGTCCGCGCTGTTCGTGCCCAGCGATCTCCAGCAACAGGTAGGGGCTGGACGCCGGTACCGCCACGTCTGGGGCAGCAGCAGCTGTGCCACGCGCTTCGAGCAGGATGACGTTGCCGCTTGCACATTCGCGGTCGGCAATGTCGATGTCGCGCAGGTCAAGATCGTCGAGGCATTTCTGCCAGTGCGGCGCAGCCGCGAGGTTGCCGATCGGAAACTCCGCCGTCTGGCTGCGAGCGAACCAACCCTCGGACAGGCCAAGCGCGAAGTCGTTGAACAACGACGGCGCGCTGACCGCGGCGATGATGCCACCGGTAGGACGCAGTGCGGTACGCAACGCCGTGCGAACCGTCACATCGTCCTCGATCAGGCCGTAGAACCCATCGGAGGCGCTGACGGCAAGATCGAAGGCCGCAAACGTCGCGAGTTCGCCTTTCTTGAGGATGTGTACATGGGCGTCGTTTTCGAAGGAGAGTTCAAGGCCGCGCTGGGCGTTGTCGCGCGCTTCGAACACGGTGAGGCTTGCACCATGCTTTTCGGCAAGCGTCGCCAGGCGTCGGGTGAAACCGGCGGATACGCTGCCGAGCTCGACGATGCGCAGACGCGCTCCGGCGGGCTGCGTCGAGAGCGCTGTTTCGAGTGCTTCCAGCACGAAGGCCATGCGCTGACGGCTTGCCTCCGAGTGAACCGCCTGATGGTCGATGGTAGCGTCGCTGATGAAGTTCGAGCCCGAGGCCGCTTCGTCGCCCGCATGCAGGGCGTCGATGCGGGCAAGCGCTTCCGCGTAGGCATTGTTGATCAGCACGGCTTCGACGGCGCGGTCAGGCCGTTCGCCGTAGAGTTCGCTCAGAATTTCAGACACGCTCGGCAGGTTGAATTCCTGCGCGACGGTCCAGATACCATCCTTGTGCTCACAAAGCCCGGCATCTTCGAGCACGTAGAGGCAACTCGTCAGGAAACACTGGAACGCGAAATCGCCGGGCAGGCTGCCGCCCTGGATCGTTGAACGACCCTTGCCGAGCTTGAGGGCGATCTCCTGGCAGGCGCGGTAGATCGCGGCATTGAAGAGCAGCGTCGCGTTGTCGATGCCAGCCTCGCCGGCGGCCGGCATGGCGATCGAGACCGGTGCCAGGCTGTTGTGCAGAAGGCCCGGCAGGGCGGCTTCCGATTGTACTGCCTCGTAGTGGAAGGACAGCGCGTCGAGCGTCTTGTGCTTGCGCAGATAGGTGCGGCGGAAACGGCAATCCTCGAAATGCGCGATCGGTTCGCCCGACTGGCCGAAGAAGTGGAACTTCGCCTTGATCGAGTTGGCGCTGACACGTTCGATTTCGATCATGGCGCGCGCGATCGGCAGGCCGCCGTTGACGACACGGACCGAACCGAAACGGACCGGGATATAGGGTGCGCCGCTCTTGTCGCCGGTGAAACGGTCGAAGAGGGCCACCAGTCCGTGGAAGGTCGCATCGACCGAAATCGGGTTCAACGCATAGCTGACAAGCGGGTGTCCGGTGGCTTCGGCCGTCTTCAGTTCTACATCGACCAGGCGATCGCCGTAGGCAACTGCTTTCGCGAGCAGCTGGAAGCGGGGACCGTAGTCTAGGCCGAACTGCCGTGCCGTTTCATAGGCGCGGCCCGGTGCCACCGTTGCCGTCTTGGCGAGGCCCGCAAGCGACGGATAGGCGCGATCCCCGGCCGGCAGCGGCTTGCGGCAGCGGGCAACCGCATGTACGGCCCAGTCGTCTTCCGACAGCCGTTCGCGCGAACGGATCTCAAGGTCGCCGGTCTCTGGCGACAGGACGGTCGACAGCTCCATGATTTTCGTGTCGCTGAGTTCCAGCGGCCGGACGATTTCCAGATTGGTGATCTCGACTTCGTCGCTGCCATAGAACTGCTGTGCCGCAGCGACGGCGATCTCGATGAAGCCGCTGCCCGGCAAGATCGCCTTGCCGTCCACCACGTGTTCGGCAAGGTCCGGGAAGAGATGGGCGTCGATATGGTTCTTCCAGCTGCCGCTGTTCGGATCGCTGCGCCAGCCGGTCAGGCGGTAAGGTCTGGCAATCCGGCCGAAGAGGTCGGTGGCATCGGTCGTCGCCGCCGGGCGAAGCTCGACGGGCTCGAACGGCAGACTTGGCAGGGCGATCGATGCATTGCGCTTGCCGAAGACCCGGGTCGTGTCGACCACGGCGCCATGCGCAACGGCACGCGCCATCGCGGCCGAAATCGGATCCTGGCCGCTTTCGGCGACGTCCCTGAGCAGCGTCGGCACCACCATGCCGGGGGCGGCTGCCTGCTTGATCGTCTCCTTGACGTAGGACGACAGGATTGGGCGCGGCGAGATTTCGATGAACAGGCGGCAGCCCATTTCGATCGCGGCTTCTGCGGCCGCCTGGAAGCGGACCGGCTCGCGAACGTTCTTCCACCAGTATTCCGGATCGAGCTGCGTGCCTTCGAGTGCGGCACCCGTCACCGTCGAGAGATAGGCGAGTTCGGTGCGGCGCGGCGCGATATCGGGGATGTCCGAGAGGAAGGCATCCTTCGCCCGGTCGATGATCGGGTGGTGGAACGGATAGTTGATGTCGAGGATCTGGACCGGGATCTTCGCCTTGCGGGCGGCATCGCGGAAGGCCGAGATCTGTTCGGCCGGGCCCGAGATCGTCACGGAGTTATGGGCGTTGACCGCAGCAACGCAGAGTTCGTCAAGGCCGCGAGCCTCGGCGAAAGCGCGAGCAGCCTCTTCACCGAGCATGACGGCAGCCATCGTGCCATGGCCAGCAAGCAGGTCCTGGTGCAGCGAGCGCTTGGCAACGATCGAAACGGCATCGACGAGCGACAGCGCGCCGGCGGCATAGGCAGCGGCGATTTCACCGACGGAGTGACCGAAGACGGCGACCGGCTTGATGCCCATGGCAACCAGCGAATCCGACAGGGCGGCCTGCACCGCAAAGAGCAGCGGCTGGGCGATCTTCGTGTCGGCAAGCTTCTTGTCGAGATCAGGATCGGTCAGGAGATCGGTGAGCGCGATGTCCGAATGGAACTTGAACAGCGCGCTGACCGAGGTGAAACACTGGCGGAAATGCAGGTTTTCACGGAAGGCTTCCACCCCCATGCCGGCCCATTGCGAGCCGTTGCCGGAGAACACGAACGCGACCTTGGCGTCGCGAGCGACGGCCTCGCCGACCTCGCCGATGTCCGAGCCGGGCTTTTCCAGGTGGCTGGCGATTGCACGGACGATATCTTCAGGCTGGTCGCTGCGTGCGGCAAACCGATGGCGCATATGGGTGCGGTTGGCACCCGATGCGGCGATCATCGCACGGGCTTCACTCTTGGAAGCATGCGCGAAAGCCGTCTTGTAATCCTTGAGAAGGGCTTCCAGGCTCGACTGCGTATGGGCGCTTGCGAGGAACACGTGTCCCGAGGACGACGGGTTAACGGCCTTTTCATCGGCGGCCGGTTCCGGGTCGCTGATAACGACGTGCGCATTGGCGCCGCCGAAACCGAAAGAGTTGATGCCGGCGAGGCGCGCGCGCTTTCCACGCAGAAGCTCGATCGGGTTTGCCGTGACGCGAACGTTCAGGCCGTCGAAATCGATATGCTCGTTCGGCGTATCGAAATGCAGCGACGCCGGCAGGTAATTGTTCTCGAGCGCCATCATGGCCTTCAGCATGCCGAAGAGGCCGGAGGCGGGTTCGGTATGGCCGATGTTCGACTTGATCGAGCCGATCGGCACGGGCGCCCGGCGCTTGGCGCCAATGACCGTTCCGATCGACCAGACTTCTGCCGGATCGCCGACCTTGGTGCCGGTGCCGTGGCCCTCGACGAAGGCCACCTGATTGGCGTCGATGCCGTTGCCTTCGTAGATCGCTCTCAGCAGATTGGCCTGGGCTTCGCGCGACGGCAGCGAAATGCCGTTGGTGCGCCCGGCCGAATTCACGCCCGTCGCGACGATGCGCGCATAGCTGCGGTCTTTTTCGCGGCGTGCGCGATCAGAACGGCGCAGCACGAAGACCACGCCGCCTTCGGCGCGCACGTAGCCGGCGCCGTCATTGTCATAGGCGCGGCAGAGGCCTTCCGGCGACAGCATGCGCGCCTGGGCGAAGCCGACGAAGGGCAGGGGGTGGGCAAGGATGTTGACGCCGCCGACGATCGCCGTGTCGATCTCGCCCGATGTCAGGGCCCGCATCGCCTGGTCGAGTGCGACCAGCGAGGAGGAACAGGCGGTATCGACCGTCATGCTCGGGCCGCTGAGGCCGAAGATATGCGAGATGCGGTTGGACACGATCGACAGCGTGTTGCCGGTCATGAAATAGGGGCCGGCTGCGGCCGGATCCTCGACCGTCAGGTTGGCGTGGTCGAGGCTCGATGCGCCGATATAGACACCGACGTTTTCGCCGTGCAGCGACGTCGACGAGATGTTGGCGTCTTCAAGCGCCCGCCAGGCAAGCTGTAGCAGCACGCGCTGCTGCGGGTCCATATACATGGCCTCGCGCTGCGACATGCCGAAGACGGCCGGGTCGAAATCGTAGAGTTGATCCAGCACGCCGGCCGCGAAGGAATAGGTCTTCCCCTGCGTGCCCATGACGGGATGCCAGAATCGCGCGACGTCCCAGCGATCCGATGGAATGCTGGTGACGGTGCACTTGCCCTGACGTAGAAGTTTGAACAACGCCGAGGGCGATTCTGCTCCAGGGGCGAGGCATGCACGCCCAATAATCTCAACAGCCATGTATGATCGAACGCTCTAAAATGCCGTTAAAGTTGCACCTGCGATTGCGCGGCGGAGGTCGAAATGCAATCGCCAATCGTCATGCTTGTGGGCTATCCCCAGCTATATTCGTTCCGCCTCATTAGTCAGCTTTTAACTTAAAGTCCCTAGCTTTCAACCCCAAAGACTGAAGATATACACGCTGTCAACGCCAGTCCAAGTCGGATTGGGCGACAAACCACGCTCAAGGTATCGAAGGTATGACCAGAAAGACGCGGGCTCAAATAAATTGCCCGTCTTGGTCTTTGGGTGACTTGTTGTGGGACGGCGATTGTGCTTTTCAGAGACCGGCGAAATTCCCTGCCGGGGGATGATGCGGCGCGGAACCATGAGCAAAATCATGGCTGTGCCGAATGTGGAGTGTCGTAGTTGAAACGAGTCAGTGCCCTTCTGCTTTGTTCCGCCCTTGTCGGATGCCAGGCTGTGCCTGGTGAGGGGCCGCTGGCTGGGGCGATCGTCAAGGATGCCGGCCAGTCCGGCGCCGAGATCGGCCGCCAGAATGCAACGGTTTTCGACATCGTCGATGTGGACGGGCGCTCCGCACGTCTCGTTTCCGATTATGTCTCCTCGACGCTCAATCGCCGTTTCGGCGTCGGCGGCGGCGTCGGCCGCGTCGTGATCGGCGTCGGTGACGCCCTCAAGGTTTCGATCTTCGAAGCCGGCAGCGACGGCCTGTTCTCGACGCAGGATTCCAAGCAGACAAGCATCGATCTCGTCGTCCAGCCTGATGGCAAGGCGGCAATACCTTATGTCGGGCCCGTGCGTTTTGCCGGCCTGACGCTGGAGCAGGCGCGCCAGGAAATTCTGGAAGCCTTGAAGCAGAAGGCGGTCGAGCCTGACGTCATCGTCACGAGCATGAGCACCGCGTCGCGCAACGTTACGGTGTCGGGCGCTGTCGGTAAATCGTCCGTGGTGCCGCTCAGCCTCGTCGACGAGACGATCAACGAAGTCATCGCCAAGGCCGGCGGCCCGGTCGCGCAGCCCTATGAAACCTTCGTCACATTGGTGCGCGGCAAGAAGACCGGAACGGTTCTTCTGAAGTCGATCATCGAAAACCCGTCGGAAAATATCCACGTCAAGCCGGGCGACCAGATCTTCGTGACGCGCGATCCGCGCCGCTTCACGATCCTCGGTGCGGTCAAGGCCAACCAGCGCGTCGAATTCGGCGCCAACGACCTGAACCTGCTCGAGGCCATGGGCCTTGCTGGCGGTGGTTCGGACTACACGCTCGACATGAAGGGCTACTTCATCTTCCGTTACGAAGAACCGGATGTGGTCATGAGCCTGCTCGGTCAGCAGCGTTTCAACGAAATGCTGCGCAAGGGCATGAAGACCGACAGCGTCGGTCGCTACCCGATCGTCTACCGCTTCGACATGAGCAAGCCTGACAGCCTGATCGTCGGACAGACCTTCCCGGTCAAGAATCGCGACGTCATCTATGCCTCGCGTCACCCGTCGGTCGATTTCTCGAAGTTCCTCAACTTCGTCGCCCAGCCGGTCGGCATTGCCAATTCCGGCTTCTCGATCGCGGACAACATCAACAGTCTCGGAAACTGATTGTTTTCAATCGCATTTGTTCAAGGGCGCCGGCTATGCCGGCGCCCTTTTTGCTTATCTATCCTCCTGATCCTCGAAGCCTGCGGAACTGGCTTGTCGTCGCTCAAATTCTGTGATTGATCTTGGACTTAAATCGATTTTGGTGATCGATAACCAGTTGATCGGCCAAGAGGTGAATGATGGCGGATAAAGCGTTGATCGTCGTGGATGTGCAGAACGATTTCTGCCCGGGCGGAGCGCTCGGTGTGGCAGGTGGCGACGAGATCGTGCCGATGATCAATGGCCTGATCGATCGCTTCGAGCATGTGGTTCTGACCCAGGACTGGCATCCGGCCGGCCACTCGAGCTTCGCTTCCAGCCATCCTGGTAAAAACCCCTTCGAAATGATCGGCATGCCCTATGGCGCGCAGACGCTCTGGCCGGATCATTGCGTGCAGGGCAGCGCTGGCGCCGAATTCCATCCGGCGCTCGAATGGACCCGCGCCGAGCTTTTGATCCGCAAGGGTTTCCGCCCTCAGATCGACAGCTATTCCGCCTTCTTCGAGAACGACCGCCGGACGCCGACCGGTCTTTCCGGCTATCTCAGGGACCGCGGCATCAAAAAGGTGACGCTCTGCGGGCTCGCGACCGATTTCTGCGTTGCTTTCTCCGCGCTCGACGCGGTGACGCAGGGCTTCTCGACCTCGGTCGTTCTCGACGCCTGTCGGGGCATCGACCTCAATGGCTCTCTTCATGCCATGATCACGCGCATGCGTGACGCCGGCGTTGAGCTGAATTAGCCGGGATGATCTAGCCTCGCCCAAGAGGAAGGAGCAATTTCACCGATGACGAAGACCGATATCGCCAGGCGCGTCTACAATCACGCCTGGAAGCTCGACCCGATCGTGCGCAGCCTGCTGGACACGGATTTCTACAAGCTCCTGATGCTGCAGATGATCTGGCAGCTCTATCCGGATGTCGACGCGACCTTCTCGTTGATCAATCGCACGAAGACGGTGCGGCTTGCCGACGAGATCGACGAGCAGGAACTACGCGAGCAGCTCGATCACGCGCGCGAGCTGCGGTTCTCCAAGAAGGAAATGATCTGGCTTGCCGGTAATACGTTCTATGGCCGCAAGCAGATCTTCTCGCCGGAGTTTCTCGCCTGGCTCGCGAAATTCCGGTTGCCCGATTATGAGCTGAAACGTAGCGACGGCCAGTTCGAGCTGACCTTCCGCGGCCGCTGGGCGGAGACCACCATGTGGGAGATCCCGGCGCTGGCGATCATCAACGAGCTGCGCTCGCGCTCGGCAATGAAGGGCCTCGGCCCGTTTACCCTCGATGTGCTCTATGCCCGCGCCAAGGCAAAGATGTGGTCCAAGGTCGAGCGCCTCAGGCAGTATCCGAACCTCAGGATTTCCGATTTCGGCACGCGCCGCCGCCACAGCTTCCTTTGGCAGCGCTGGTGCGTCGAGGCGCTGAAGGAAGGGATTGGCAGTTCGTTCTCCGGTACCAGCAACGTGTTGCTCGCCATGGACAACGATCTGGAAGCGCTTGGCACCAACGCACACGAATTGCCGATGGTGGCCGCGGCCCTTGCCCGCAACGACAAGGAACTGGCTGCCGCCCCCTACAAGGTACTGCAGGACTGGAACCAACTCTATGGCGGCAATCTCCTGATCGTGCTGCCCGATGCCTTCGGCACAGCGGCGTTCCTGCGTGATGCGCCGAAATGGGTGGCGGACTGGACGGGCTTCAGGCCGGACAGTGCGCCGCCGATCGAGGGCGGTGAAAAGATCCTCACCTGGTGGAAGAAGATGGGCCGGGACCCCCGGGAAAAGCTGCTGATCTTCTCCGACGGTCTCGACGTCGACACGATCATCGAGACGTATCGCCACTTCGAGGGGCGCGTGCGCATGAGCTTCGGCTGGGGCACCAACCTCACCAACGATTTCGCCGGTTGCGCGCCGACAGAAATCAGCGGTCTCAGCCCGATTTCGATCGTCTGCAAGGTCAGCGAAGCCGATGGCCGGCCGGCGGTGAAGCTGTCCGACAATCCGCGCAAGGCGACCGGTGACCCGGCCGAGGTCGAGCGTTACCTCAAGTTCTTCGGCTCACAGGATTTCGTGGAGCAGGCGGTCAAGGTCTGACCGCCAAGTAACGCAAGCAAGTAACGCCAAGTACGAAACAGGTGCAAAAAAAAGAAACCGGCAGAAGCCGGTTTCAAAAGGGGATCAAAGATGTTGCGATTGTCCATCATCGCAATGTCAAATCTGGCAGTGGAATCTTAAGGTCGCGTTAATCTGCCAACCTGCCGTTGCATTTTGCTTCTCTAGAATACGAACATGTAGAGAAGGATGATGACGATGAGCGGCACGCCCATAAGCCAGAGAACGATACCTTTCATTGAGAAGCCTCCGCGTTGCTGCCTTTGAAACGGTAACGCGGCGAAGGCGGATACGTTCCCGATGTCAGCCAGCCAAGCTTCGTATCAATTGATTGATTGGAGCCGTGCCTCCCCCTTACTCAAGAAGCAGGCCTTGTCGAAAAGCCGGAGATCGAGCGGGTTCGGCATACGGATATCGTCCAGGTCCGGAAATCGTCTCGCGGTGGCTTCGAAGGACCGATCGATCTGCGAGATGAAGATGATGATAAGCCCGCGTTGCCGCGCGAATGCCCTCAATTTGCGCACCTGATCGCCAAGCGCGGGGTTTTCGCGCCGCTGATCGAGAAGCTGGAGATAATCCACCACCACAAGCGTGCCTGGCGTCGCCGTCGACAGCCTGTCAACGATATGGTCGGCACTGATCGTGTCGGAGCAATCGATCTCGAATAACGACGCAAACTGGTCGTAGTCGGCCTTGATGGCGGTAAAGCGCCCGATCACGTCCGCGACGGTGTATTCCAGCGTGAAGAAGAAGGCTCTGTGGCCGGCCCTCATCGCCTCAACAGCAAGCGCGAGGCTTCGCAGCGTCTTACCCTGGCCGGGACGCGCGCCGAGGAGAACGAGATCGCCAGGGTCGAGCTGCGAATGCTGGATCGCCGTTTCGATGCCCGCCGCCGCATGTTTGGCAGCAAGCAGGCTCCAATTGCTGTAACCCTCTTGCACCGCGATGCGATCGAGCGCCTCGTGCAAGAAAATGGCTTCGCCGCGGCATAGGCGTTTCGCCTTGCGTTTCAGATGGTAGATCGGCGCAGTCAGTTTCATCGGTAACCTCCTGATGCGAGCAACCTTCGCAATCCCTCCTTATGCGCAATGCTCGAACAGTCGGTTCGATGATGGATGGCCCCGCATGAAATCTGCTTTCCCGATCGGAGGGGGGAGGCGTGGGCGCGCCCGAATCGAAGTGTAGCGCAGAGGACGTACCAGGTGAATGGCTGTCGGTGGACCGAAAAGGGTAAGGCGTGAGCCACTGAGCCGTCATGGGTGACGCGGGCAAATGTTCGGATGAGGCGGCTTGCAGATGGCAACCGACGGAACATTGCGAAGCGCTTCGCACGCGAATAACCGATTGTATCTCTTGAGAGAAAACTGGTGCTGCTAGAGAGATTTGAACTCTCGGCCTCTCCCTTACCAAGGGAGTGCTCTACCCCTGAGCTATAGCAGCATCTGGCGGCCGGTTCGTGTGTCAGCCGCATCAAGCGAGGGGGCTATTGCCATAGCTGAGCCGGGAGTGCAAGCAGGTTTTCGAAGTTTTTCGTGAAGAGCTGTGAGAAAAGTCGCTGGCGCTTCCGAAGACCCTGGTTTTGCGCTATGGCATGGGCATGCAAACAGACGACGAAGAAAGCGGCAAGGCCGTGTCTACGCCTGACGAGCGGCAGGCGGACGGCAAGGTGCGCCAGAAAAAGATAAAGGATACGACCGAGGCGGACCTGAAAAAGGCGCGTCTTGCCAGGAACTTGCGCGACAACCTCATGCGCCGCAAGCAGCAGATGCGGGCGCGCCGATCCGGCGCTGCTGATGAAGTCAGCGGTCTTCCTGCCGCAAAAACGGACGAATCCCAAGATTAGTACGGGCAGGAAGCGGTATCCGCCGCTTCGTTTTCAATTTGCCGGCGGCATGGCCATCGGCCGTTCGAATGCACAGGTCCGTAAATCGGGACCGATCGCGGGGGAAAGCTGTGCAACGACCTAAATATTACAGCGCCAGGCGTCTGAACGGATGCGCGGCGTTCAAGGTACTTCTAATTTCGCGGCGTCTCCACTAAAGAGGCGCCTTCAGACAACATCGGATTATTTTGGAAAGGCGGGCCAAGCCCGTTCGAGAGGCCTCATGGATCGCATCAGGATTGTAGGCGGCAACAAGCTCAATGGCGTCATCCCGATTTCGGGCGCCAAGAATGCGGCCCTGCCGCTGATGATTGCGTCGCTTCTGACCGACGACACGCTGACGCTCGAAAACGTGCCGCACCTGGCCGACGTCGAGCAGCTGATCCGCATCCTCGGCAATCATGGCGCGGACATCTCCGTCAACGGCCGCCGCGAGCGCCAGGGCGAGAGCTACGCCCGCACCATCCACTTCACCTGCCGCAACATCGTCGATACGACCGCCCCTTACGAGCTGGTCTCGAAGATGCGCGCGAGCTTCTGGGTCATCGGCCCGCTGCTCGCCCGTGAAGGCAAGGCGCGAGTTTCGCTGCCGGGCGGCTGCGCCATCGGCACGCGTCCGGTCGATCTTTTCATCGAGGGCCTCAAGGCGCTTTCCGCCGACATCGAGATCGATGGCGGCTACGTCAACGCGACGGCGCCCGCCGGCGGCCTGATCGGTGCGCGTTACACCTTCCCGAAAGTGTCGGTCGGCGCCACCCACGTTCTGATGATGGCAGCGACCCTTGCCAACGGCACCACGGTGCTCGGCAACGCCGCGCGCGAGCCTGAAGTCGTCGACCTTGCCAACTGCCTCAACGCCATGGGCGCCAAGATCACCGGCCAGGGCACGCCGACGATCACAATTGAAGGCGTACGTTCGCTTTCCGGCGCGCGCCACCGCGTCTTGCCGGATCGCATCGAGACCGGCACCTATGCCATGGCCGTTGCCATGACCGGCGGCGACGTCATCCTCGAAGACACCGACATGGCCCTGCTCGACACGGCTCTCGAAGCGATCCGCCGCGCTGGCGCCGAGATCACCGAGACCAACAGCGGCATCCGCATCGTGCGCAATGGCGCCGGCATCAAGCCGGTGGATATCGTCACCGATCCCTTCCCGGGCTTCCCGACTGACCTGCAGGCGCAGTTCATGGGCCTGATGACGATGGCGAAGGGCACCTCGCACATCACCGAGACGATCTTCGAGAACCGATTCATGCATGTGCAGGAGCTCGCTCGCCTCGGCGCGAAGATCTCGCTCTCGGGCCAGACGGCCAAGATCGAGGGTGTCAGCCGCCTGAAGGGTGCGCCTGTTATGGCGACCGACCTTCGCGCCTCTGTCTCGCTCGTCATCGCCGGCCTTGCCGCCGAAGGCGAAACCATGGTCTCGCGCGTCTACCACCTCGACCGCGGCTTCGAACGGCTCGAAGAGAAGCTCACCCGTTGCGGCGCGCACGTGGAGCGCGTCAGCGACTGATTTCTTCGGTTGCGCCTGATACCGTTGCGGTTTCAGGCGCAACATCCTATGTCCATTTCAATTGTGGCACGGCAAGATGTGCGGCGAAACGAAAGGAATGGATGGCATGACCGGATTGAAGCTGCTGGCGCTCGACGAGGAGGATCTCGCTGTCGTCTCCGCCCACGTCCAGGATGCCGTGTTCAAGGTTTCGGGCCTGGAATACGACGCGCGCCGCAAGCAGTTTTCGCTCATCGTCAACCGCTTCGTCTGGGAAACGGCCGATGGCAAGCGCCGCTCCTTCGAGCGCCGGCGGGCGCTTCTCCTCTTCAAGCGGGTGAATGCGGTCCGCTCCGTCGGCTTCGACCGGCGTGATGGCGAAGCGGTGCTCGATCTGCTGACGCTGAAGTTCACGGTGGAGGGCGAGGGGCCGGAAGGCACGCTGGAGCTGGTTCTGGCTGGTGACGCCTCGATCGCGCTTGACGTCGAATGCATCGAAACGCAGCTTGCGGATACCGGCGGGGCGTGGGAAACCGCTTTCAAGCCCAAGCACCCCGAAGGCGCTTGACGCTGATCGATCCGCCCACATTGGCATGTGACACTGGCATACGAGGACGTCCCTTTGGCAATCAGGCTCAATTTTCTCGACGGTGACTTCG
Organism: Ensifer sp. ZNC0028; assembly: GCF_000799055.1. Classification (NCBI taxonomy): domain Bacteria; kingdom Pseudomonadati; phylum Pseudomonadota; class Alphaproteobacteria; order Hyphomicrobiales; family Rhizobiaceae; genus Ensifer; species Ensifer sp. ZNC0028. The sequence continues at coordinate 58,979 of NZ_JTLA01000028.1, read as the reverse complement.
AACAAAAGTTCGCGTCATTCCTGACGACCAAGCGTGAGGTGTCCGAGGACGTCAATGCGGTGGTCAAGGCGATCATCGACGACGTACGGCTGCACGGCGATGCGGCGCTTGCCGAATACTCCAAGCGTTTCGATGGCGTCGATTTCCAGACGACGCCGATGGCGGTCAGCGCCGCCGAGATCGATGCGGCGATCCAGGCGGTCGAGCCGGAGGTTCTCGGCGCGCTCAAGGTCGCCGCCACCCGCATCGAAGCGCACCACGCGCGCCAGCGTCCGAAGGACGATATCTACGAAGACGCCATGGGCGTCGGCCTTGGCTCGCGCTGGACGGCGGTGGATGCCGTCGGCCTCTACGTGCCGGGGGGTACGGCGAGCTATCCGAGTTCGGTGCTGATGAATGCGCTGCCCGCGAAAGTGGCGGGCGTTCCCCGCATCGTCATGGTGGTGCCGGCAATGGGCGGTGCGATCAATCCGGCAGTATTGGCCGCGGCACGGCTCGCCGGCGTCGAGGAAATCTATCGCATCGGCGGCGCGCAGGCCGTAGCCGCCCTTGCCTATGGCACCGAGACGATTGCGCCGGTCGCCAAGATCGTCGGCCCGGGCAATGCCTATGTGGCCGCGGCCAAGCGCCAGGTTTTCGGCACGGTCGGTATCGACATGATCGCCGGCCCCTCCGAAGTGCTGGTCATTGCCGACAAGCACAACGACCCGGACTGGATCGCCGCTGATTTGCTCGCCCAGGCCGAGCACGATGTCGGCGCCCAGTCGATCCTGATCACCGACGATGCGGAATTCGGCCAGGCGGTCGAGAACGCGGTCGAGCGGCAATTGAAGACGCTGCCGCGCGCCGAAACGGCGTCGGCAAGCTGGCGCGATTTCGGCGCCGTCATCCTCGTGCCCGATCTTGCAGAGGCCGTACCGCTGGCAAACCGGATCGCTGCCGAACATTTGGAGCTGGCACTTGCCGACCCCGAGCCGATGGTCGCCAAGATCCGCAATGCCGGCGCGATTTTCGTTGGCCGCCATACGCCCGAGGTCATCGGCGACTATGTCGGCGGCTCCAACCACGTGCTGCCGACCGCCCGCTCGGCGCGCTTCTCCTCCGGCCTCGGCGTGCTCGATTATATGAAGCGCACATCGATCCTGCGGCTTGACGCCGAACAGTTGCGGATCCTCGGGCCGGCGGCGATCGTGCTTGCCAAATCCGAGGGCCTTGAGGCCCATGCGCGCTCCGTCGCCATTCGCCTCAATCTCGGTGATGCTGGATGAAGGCGGACCGCAACCAGCGTCTCTGCGATGTCGTTCTGGACGAGACCATCGGCCGCTCGACCCCGGACGTGGAGCATGAGCGCGCGGTTGCGATCTTCGACCTGCTCGAAGAAAACCTGTTCGAGCCCGCCGGCCATCCCGGCGGCCCCTACAAGCTCAATCTCTCTCTTGTCGATGCGAAGCTGGTTTTCGCGATCTCGACCGAGAAAGGCGACGGTGTCGCCACCCACATCCTGTCGTTGACCCCGTTCCGCCGGATCGTGAAGGACTACTTCATGATCTGCGAGAGCTATTACGAAGCGATCCGCTCGGCGACGCCGAGCCAGATCGAGGCGATCGACATGGGGCGTCGTGGCATCCACAACGAAGGTTCGCAGACGCTGATGGATCGCCTCTCCGGCAAGATCCGGCTGGATTTCGACACCGCCCGCCGCCTGTTCACGCTCGTCTGCGTGCTCTACTGGCGCGGGTGAGGGCGGCAACCGGCATGGCGGGAACCGAGGCTCAGCGCTTGAAAATGCCCCGCTCGGTCCTCTTCATGTGCGGCATGAACGCCATCCGCTCGCCGATGGCCGAGGCGCTTGCCAAGGCGGCGCTGCCGGCCGGAACCTATGTCGCCTCGGCAGGTGTGCGGCATGGGGAACGCGATCCCTTCGTCGACGTGGTCATGGCCGAAGTGGGCCTGAGCCTCGGTCGCCATCAGCCGCATACGCTGGACGAACTGGAGGACGATTACTTCGACCTCATCGTCACGCTGGCGCCGGAAGCCCATCACAAGGCGCTTGAATTGACGCGGTCCATGGCCGTCGACGTGGTCTATTGGCCGACGCCGGATCCGACGGTGGCCGCTGGCACGCGCGAGCAGATCGTCGATGCCTATCGCGCTGTGCGCGATCACCTGTCGACGCTGATCAATCATCGGTTGGTCGGCTCGAAGAAGGCGGAAGACGTCTGAGGCTTTGCCGAAAATCCGCGGGCGGTTCCAGCCCAAGACGTTTCCATGCCCGCTTAAATCCCGATCGATTTAAGACTAGAGACATGGAGCGGTACGAAGTGCTATAGCGGCTTCGCGCTTCTGATCCGACGCGCGGCACAGTAGCCCGTCACAAAAGCGCAAAAGCCGGTCTTAGATGGTTCACAAATCCTCGTCGATTGTGTAGTTTCCGGCGAATTTTTCGGGATACCTGACGGTTCCCTAAACAAAGATAGAAAGAACAGTCCTACATGGCGAAAGAAGAAGTCCTTGAATTTCCGGGCGTGGTCACCGAATTGCTTCCGAATGCGACCTTCCGCGTGAAGCTCGAAAACGAGCATGAGATCATCGCTCACACGGCTGGCCGCATGCGCAAGAACCGCATCCGCGTGCTTGCCGGCGACAAGGTTCTCGTTGAAATGACCCCGTACGACCTTACCAAGGGCCGTATCACCTACCGCTTCAAGTAAGCCGCTCCGGCTCTTAGCAATTCCTGGAGCATTTCCGCTTCTTCTTCGAATCGCGAAAACGCTCTAACCTTTGGTTGGATTGCAATTCCGTAAACCGCCTATCGCATTTTGCTGGAATTGCTCTGGAGTGACGGCTCGTTCCGATGACAGTGGCCAAGAAACTGATACTTGCGTCCGGTTCGCCGCGTCGCGTCGAGCTTCTGGCGCAGGCCGGCATCGAGCCCGCGCGCCTGATGCCGATGGATCTCGATGAGACGCCGAAGCGTGCCGAACATCCGCGTTCGCTCGCACGGCGCCTGTCGGCCGAAAAGGCACGGGCGGCGCTTGCTGCGGTCAAGGGCGAGGCCGGCTGGGACGGAAGCTACATCCTGGCGGCCGATACGGTCGTCTGTGTTGGCCGCCGCATCCTGCCGAAGCCGGAACTTGTCAGCGAGGCCTCGAGCGCGCTGCATCTTCTTTCCGGCCGCAGCCATCGCGTCTATACCGGCGTCTGCCTGATCACTCCGGACAAGACCGTGCGCCAGAAGGTCGTCGACACCAAGGTGCGCTTCAAGCGTCTGTCCGGCTTCGATATCGAGAGCTACCTTGCGTCGGGCCAATGGCGCGGCAAGGCGGGCGGCTACGGCATCCAGGGCATCGCCGGCAGCTTCGTCGTCAAGCTCGTCGGCTCCTACAGCAACGTCGTCGGCCTGCCGCTCTACGAAACCGTCAGCCTGCTTGTCGGCGAAGGCTACGACGTGCACAATCGTTGGCTGGAAGGCTGAACGAGTGACCGACGAAACGAAGAAAAGCGGTTCGAACGTCGCGCCCCTGCGCGCGCCGCGCCCGTGCCCGGAATGTGGCCGGCCGTCGCACCGCGAACACTACCCCTTCTGCTCCGACCGCTGCCGCAACGTTGACCTCAACCGCTGGCTCTCCGGCTCCTACGCTATTCCGGTCGCCGACGACGAGGCGAAGGCCGACGACGGCGACGACCGCTAGGCGTGCCGCTACGGCCGGACCCGCCAGTCCGGCTTTTCCTTCCATATATCCTCTTTGCCGCGAACGACGCCGCGAAGATCCTCGCGCGCCACCAAGTGCGCGCGATCATCTTTTTCGGCTTCCGACGGCCACTTTCCACGAAAAATGGACGAGGGAGAGGATGCGATCTCTCTGAAACTCCTCGCTTTTTCGGTCATTCGATTGTCCACAGGATTTCGGTCAAAAAACTTTCATTTGGCGCTGGACACCGCCGAACAAGATGCTATAACCCCGCTCGTTCCCGGGGCACACACAGGCGCCCCGATGGTTCCGAAAGGAGCCAATGCCCGAAACGGCAGGATGCCCGGATAGCTCAGTTGGTAGAGCAGCGGATTGAAAATCCGCGTGTCGGTGGTTCAAATCCGCCTCCGGGCACCATTTTTTTCTCCAAGATCTTGGTCCTTTAAAGCGCGTTTCGCGCTAGCGTGCGTTCGCCTTGCGACTGCGCCTCCTCAATACGTCGTCCACTCCTGCACCAGCATCTCGCGAAAGCGGATGGCGGCCGGTGATAGTCTGCCGCCGCGGCGTTCGACGAGGCCGATGGTGCGGCTGACGGTGGGAGCGGTCAGTGGGACTGTGGCGATGACCGGGTGTTCGACCTGGGGTGTCGCCAGCCGCGGCATCACCGAGATGCCGAGGCCCGCCTCGACGAGGCCGAGCGAGGTCGAGAGGTGGTTGACCTCATAGAACCAGTTGAGCTGCACCTGCGCCGTTGTCAGCGCCCGGTCGAGCACGGCGCGGTTGCCACTGGTCTTGCTGACGCCGATCAGCGGGTGGCCGGTGAGGTCCGCCCAGGTCAGTTGTTTCGACGTCGCAAGCGGATGGTCGCGGCGGCAGGCGAGCACGAAGGGGTCGTCGACGAGCGGCGTGAAGCTGAGATCGGGGCGCGCAGCACCTGTTATGTTGATGCCGAATTCCACCTCGCCGTTGGCGACCGCATCGAGCCCTTCATTGGCCGAGAGATCGAGGATGCGGAAGCGGATGCCTGGAAATTTCTCGTTGAAGGACTGCACAACCCTGGGAAGAAAATAGAAGGCCGCGGTCGGGACCGAGGCGATTGTGACCTGGGCGCGGTGTCGCCCGCCGAGATCGCTGATCGAGAGGATCGATTCCTCGAATTCGTCCACCAGTCGCCGCACCAGCGGCAGAAGCTCGCGCCCGACCTGCGTCGGCGCCACGTGCCGGGTCGTGCGTTCGATCAGCTGCGCGCCGACGGAGGCTTCAAAACCCTTGATCCGCCGTGAAAGCGCAGGTTGTGAAAGATTGAGCTGGCGGGCAGCTTCGTTGAACGAGCCGAGGTCGAGGACGGCGAGAAAAGCCTTGAGGTCGAGGAATTCGAAATTATTGCGCATATCGGAATAATTACGTCATTCTTTGCATTTCACAACAGATTTGATCCGTGAGATCCCTCCGATCAGCCGGTTGCGGCCGGTGCGGAGGAGCATGCGGAATGGATGACTTGATCAGGATACCCTGCGTGATGATGCGCGGCGGAACGTCGAAGGGACCGTTTTTTCTGTCTCGCGATCTTCCGGCTGATCCGGTCGAGCGTGACCGCCTGCTGCTTGAAATCATGGGGTCGGGCCACCCGCTGCAGATCGATGGCATCGGTGGCGGCAACTCGCTGACGAGCAAGGTCGCGATCGTCGGCCCGTCGAGCCGTCCGGAAGCCGATGTCGATTATCTCTTTGCCCAGGTAAAAGTGCTGGAGCGCAGCGTCGATACGGCGCCGAACTGCGGCAACATGCTCTCGGCCGTCGGTCCCTTCGCCATCGAGGCCGGCCTGGTGTTGCCGACCGGCGACGAAACGGTCATCAAGGTGCACAACGTCAACACCGGCAAGATCATCGACGCCCGCATCCAGACGCCCGGCGGCGCGATCGCCTATCAGGGCGAGGCCGCCATCGACGGCGTCCCGGGCAAGGCGGCGCCTGTCTATCTGGCTTTTCGCGACGCGATCGGCGCCAAGACCGGCCGGCTCTTGCCGAGCGGTAAGGCCACCGATGTCATTCTCGGCCTCGAAGTGACCCTGCTGGATGGCGCGACGCCGGTGGTGATCATCACCGCTGGGGATATGGGCTACACCGGCTCGGAGCCGGCTGCGGTTTTCGACGCCGATGCGGATTTCATGGCCCGGCTCGAACAAATCCGGCGGGAGGCCGGAAGGCTGATGGGGATGGGGGACGTCAGCCAGTCGGTTCTGCCGAAGCCGGTGCTGATCGGCGCGTCCGCAAACGGCGGCGATCTGGCCGTGCGCTATTTCACGCCCGCCAATTGCCACACGGCGCTTGCAACGACCGGCGCGGTGAGCCTCGGCCTGGCGGCAACGATCCCGACGAGCCTGGTGGGGCAGCGGTTTCCGGAACTCTCGCTGCCGGCGACGATCGCCTTCGAGCACCCGACCGGCGAGCTCCGGGTGAGGGTCGAGAAGGCCATGGGGGACAACAGCCCGACGGTGTCTGTCATGCGCACCACACGTCGGCTGTTTGAAGGTGCGGCTCTTGTTCGCAAAGACGCTTAGGGTCTTGCCGAGCAACGTGTCGCGAATGCATTAACGAACTGGGAGGAGAACAAAATGCCCATGAAATTTACCCGTCGCGTCGCCCTTGCCCTGTGCGGGGTTGCCATGACCATGTCGGTCGCAGCCCCTGTGATGGCGCAGGATGCCTATCCGTCCAAGCCGATCACGCTGGTGGTTTCCTATGCCGCCGGCGGCGGCACGGATGCCATCGCCCGCGTCTTTGCCGCGCGGCTTGAAAAGGCGCTCGGCGGTCGCGTCATCGTCGAAAACCGCCCAGGTGCTGCCGCCAACCTCGGCACTGAAGTTGCTGCTGCGGCTGATCCCGACGGCTACACCCTGCTGATCGGCAATCAGGGCCCGATGGTCGTCAACCCGCATATCTTTAAGCTGAAGGCCGATCCGGGCACCGACCTCGATCCGATCGCGATGATCGCCGATGCGTCCCTCGTCGTCGTCGTCGGACCGTCGCTCAAGGTCAACACGCTCGGCGAGCTCGTCGAGGCGGCCAAGTCCGGAGAGCTGGTCTATGGTTCGGCCGGCAACGCCTCGGCCAGCCATCTCGGCGCCCTGCTGCTCGGCCAGACCGCCGGCATCAAGGTCAGGCACGTTCCCTACAAGGGTGCTGGCCCGGCGGTGAATGACCTCGTCGGCGGCCATATCGACTTCATGGTCACCACCATTCCCTCGGCGATCGGGCTGATCGAGAGCGGCACGCTGAAGGCGCTTGCCGTCACCGGCGACAAGCGCTTTGCGAGCCTGCCGGATGTGCCGACCGCCATCGAAGCCGGCGTTCCGGGTTACACTGCATCGGCCTGGTACGGCCTCGTCGGGCCGAAGGGCATGCCGGCAGACGTGAAGTCGAAGCTCGAAGCGGCGACGACCGAGACGCTCAGCGATGCGGACGTGCTCGACAAGCTGAAGAATGACGGTGCCGTGCCGTCCTCCATGGGCCCCCAGGCCTTTGCCGAGTTCATGGCCAAGGAGCGCGCGCGCTGGGGCGACGTGGTGAAAGCCGCCGACATCAAGGTCGAGTAAGATGCAGGCCACGTCCACGAACACTGAAACCGAGCCCTCTGCGGGAGGGCTCGGCCGGGAGAGGCTTGCCGGCATCGTGCTGGTCGGCCTTGGCGGGCTTGGCCTCTGGGCCGGCTCGGATTTGCCCTTCATGACCTCGGAAGGCGTCGGCTCGGGGCTGATGCCGCGGGTGCTGTCCGTCGTCATCCTGGGGCTCGGGCTCCTGCAACTGGTGCTGAGCCGAAAGGATCCGGGGCCGTCGACCGGCCGCTGGGCGATCCGCGAGACGATCCCCGTCATCCTCGGCGTCGTTCTTTTTGCCGTTACGGTGCGTGGCTATCATCTCGGTCCGGTTACCATTCCCGGTCTCGGCCTGTCGATCGCCTGTCCGCTGGCGGTCGTCGCTTCCGGCCTTGCCGCGCGCGATGCGCGCCTCGGCGAACTTCTCGTCTTTGCCGCCGTGCTAACAGCCTTCTGCATCGGCCTCTTTCGCTATGCGCTCGGGCTTTCGGTTCCCGTCGCGCCCTGGCTTCTAGGATACTGAGATGCTGGACGTCTTTATCAACCTCGGCCTCGGCATGACCGTGGCGTTCACCCTGCAGAACATCGCGCTCTGCTTCATCGGCTGTCTCATCGGCACGCTGGTCGGCGTGTTGCCGGGCGTCGGCCCGGTCGCCACCATCGCGATCCTTCTGCCGGTCACCCTCTCGCTCGATCCGACCGGCTCGCTGATCATGCTCGCCGGCATCTATTACGGCGCCCAGTATGGCGGCTCGACCACGGCCATCCTCGTCAACATTCCCGGTGAAGCGACAGCGGTCGTCACCGCCATCGACGGCCACAAGATGGCGCAGAAGGGCCAGGCGGGGCTTGCGCTCGGTCTGGCGGCGATCGGTTCGTTCTTTGCCGGCACGGTTGCCACCATCGTGATTGCCGCCCTCGGCGTTCCGATGACGCGCATGGGCCTACTCTTCGGTCCGACCGAGTATTTCTCGCTGATGATCATGGGTCTCGTCTTCGCCGTCGTGTTGGCGCATGGCTCGCTTCTGAAGGCGGTGTCGATGATCCTCGTCGGCGTGCTGCTCTCCTGCGTCGGCGCCGACATGGAGACGGGCCGCGAGCGCATGACCTTCGGCCTTGAAATGCTCCAGGACGGCATCGAATTCGTCGTGCTGGCCATGGGCATCTTCGGCTTTGGCGAGATCTTCAAGAACCTTGCCGATCCGGAATCCCGCGATGTCGTGCGCAGCCGCATCGGCCGCCTGTGGCCGACGCTGAAGGAGCTGAAGGAAAACTTCCCGCCGATCCTGCGCGGCACCTTTCTTGGCTCGGTCCTTGGCGTCCTGCCGGGCAACGGCGCGATCCTCGGCCCCTTTGCCAGCTACGCCGTGGAAAAGCGCATGTCGAAGCGGCCGCAGGACTTCGGCCATGGCGCACCGGCGGCTGTCGCCGGCCCGGAAAGCGCCAACAATGCCGGCGCGCAGACCTCCTTCATCCCGCTTCTCACCCTCGGACTGCCGCCAAACGCGGTGATGGCGCTGATGGTCGGCGCGATGATGATCCAGGGCATCGTGCCCGGACCCCAGGTGATCGAGCGCAATCCGGAACTGTTCTGGGGGCTCATCGCCTCGATGTGGATCGGCAACCTCATGCTGGTCATCATCAACCTGCCGCTGATAGGGCTCTGGGTGAAGCTGCTGCGCGTTCCCTATCGCCTGCTGTTTCCGGCGATCGTCTGCTTCTGCTGCATCGGCCTCTATTCGATCGCCAACGATGCCGCCCAGGTGATGATGGCCGCCCTGTTCGGGATCATCGGCTACGCCCTCTACAAGCTCGAATTCGAGCCTGCGCCGTTGGCGCTCGGCTTCGTGCTCGGCCGTTTGCTCGAGGAGAAGCTGCGCCAGTCACTGATCATCTCCGGCGGCAGCCCGCTGACGTTCCTGCAATCGCCACTGTCGGCCATTCTGCTTGCGATCGCCGTCATGGCGCTCGTGGTCGCCATCTCGCCGTCGATGCGGCGAAACCGCGACGAGGTCTTCAAGGAAGCCTAAGGCTGCTTTGAACCTTGATAAAGGCCACGGGCGTGCCGCGCCCGTGGCTTTCTTGTTTTCGGGTCGGCGGAAGAGGTATCGTCTCTGGTCGATCAAGAACATCGCTCCTCTTCACAAGTGCGCGGAAGCGGCGTAATCTCCAAGGATATTCTTAAGTAGAAATAATTTAAGTATTATATCCTGCGGGGACAAAGGAATGGCTGCGACGGGAGCGCGCGGCGACAGGCGGGAGCAAATTGACGGGCTTCGCGTGATCGCCATGACGGGGGTATTGTACGTTCATTACTGGAACGAGCATCCCACGCTTGAATCGGTTCGAGTTTCACTCTTCTTCATCATCAGCGGCTTTTTGATTGGGGTGATCCTGCTGTCGGCAAAAGACACCCAGGCGACGATCAACGTCACCAACTTCTACATTCGCCGATCGCTCCGCCTGCTTCCGGCCCTGTTCCTGATGCTGTTCGTGGCGGCGTTGTTCAACATGGATGGCATACGCAACAGCCTGGTGTGGCACACGTTTCAAATGTCGAGCCTGTATTTCGCCATCACCCAGGACTGGGAGCCCTGGGTTGCCGCGCATCTCTGGAGCCTCAACATCGTCGAGCAGTTCTACCTGACCGCTCCGCTGATCATCATCTTCCTGAGCCGGCGGCATATATTCGTGGCCTATGTCCTCATCTTTACGATGTCGGTGATCGCCCGGACCTACAGCGACGAGCTCGGGCTTCTCGCCTGGTCAAACATCGTTCTTGCCTTCGACCCCGTGGCGGCCGGGGCCATCCTCGCGCTGGTCAAGGACAATGTCGACGTGCGGGCGGTGCTGACGAGCAAGCTCAACAACCTCGTATCGGTCGCCATCATCGCGTCGCCGCTCTTCGTCGGTATCAAGTTCGGCCACTCGGAAACCTACAAGTTGCTTTGCATCTACGCGCTGTCGTCGATCGTTCTGAGTTCCTACATCGGATACAAGGGCGTGTCGGCCTATCTGCTTGCAAACCCTGTCACGCGCTTCCTCAGCCGGGTCAGCTACGCCACCTATGTGTACCATATGGCGCTCTGGTGGCTGGTCGCGGAGCAGTGGCCAGCGCTCTACAAGGCAGGGCCGATGACATTCCTCGTCATGAGCACCATCACCGTGATCGTCGCGACGATTTCCTGGCATCTGGTGGAAAAGCACTTCGACGCCCTGAAAGCCCTGTTCCCGGTAACCCAGCCGGTGCCGCTGGCGGCCGAGCGTGCCTGACCCCGGCTATGGGCCGGGCCGGGGCAGGGCCGCAATTTTTGCCAACGACCGGAAGCGCCGACGCAATATTTGCACGTCGAGGCGGGTTTCTTAAGTCCGCGTTAACCACGTATTTGGTTGTATCGCCACAATCACAGCGGCCCATGAAGGGCATTTTTCAATTTTAAGATGTCACTAATATGGTCAGCATTCTCACGAACGCTGGGGCGATTTCTGCGCTCCAGACTCTGCGTACGATCAATTCCGGCATGGCCGAAGTACGCGGGCAACTGAACTCCGGCCTCAGAATTCAGACGGCGGCGGACAACGCCGCCTATTGGTCGATTTCGACAACCATGCGCTCGGACGCCAAGGCCGTGTCCGCGGTTCAGGACGCGCTCGGGCTCGGAGCGGCCAAGGTCGAGACGGCCTATGCGGCGATGGATGCCGTTACCGGTATTCTCAGCGAGTTCAAGGCCAGGCTGGTGACGGCGAGGGAGCCCGGCGTCGACAAGGGCAAGCTTCAAAAGGAGCTCGACCAGCTCAAGCAGCAGATCCTGAGCATCGTGGATTCGGCGAGCTTCAGCGGGCAGAACTGGCTGAGAACCAGCGTCTCCGACATCTATGACAGCGACCTGAATCGCACCTCCGTCGCCTCCTCGTTTTCGCGAGACGCCCGCAACGGCGTGTCGCTGAACACGGCCGACTTTTTCCTGCGGGACTCCTCGCTGTTCAACAGCACCGGCGGCGGCATCCTGCAGGCCGATACGCGGGATCTGAGGACCATCGGCGGGATCCGTTTCATAACGTCGGTCGACGTCGACGGCTATACGACCAACAGCAACTACAACAATCGGATCGGCCAGGCCGGCGAATTCGTGTTCCAGTTCACGGGGCCGCTCAGCTTTTCGAATGCCGGCGACAAGATCACCTTTGATGTCATCGTCGACAAGGACAGCGGCTCCCAGGGCCTGTCGCCGCCGCTACACCCCGGAAAGACAACGCCGGTCACCGTCGACCGCGCGACCGTCGATACGGTGCTCGGTGCAGCCGCCAATGGCGTAATATCCGACTACACGCAGTATGCAGCGGTGCTCGACCATGCGGTCAAGCAGGCCGGGACCGGCGCCACGGTCAAGACCTACAGATACCCCTACGAGCCTTACGCCCCCATCATCAACCAGATCGGCTTTATGACACAGCAGAATTCCGCCCTCGACGGCTCCTATGTCGAGGTCGCCAACCTGGTCGTCAACACGTCGAGCGGCGGCGGAGCGGGTCTCGTCGAAAACTCGGACTTCGGCGAGCGCGGATCGGAAATGACGCTGACCTTCGAGCAGTTCGAGGTCTACAAGGACGTCGTCGTGTCCTTCAATTTTTCGGTGAACGGCGAGGCGCCCAGCACCCATTCCTTCGACCGCAACCAGGTGAACGCGCTGCTGGGCAAGGATACCGGCAAGATCGAGACGGTGGACGAGATGGTGACGGTGCTTCAGTCGCTCATCACCCGGCCCAACACCATCATTCAGAACAATGGCTCAGGCGGCATCCTGATAAAGTCCGATCCGGCCTTCGATCGGAAATCCGGTGCCGGGACCGGTATCGGCTTCACAAATATCGAGGTGAACATCGAGCCGATCGCCCGCAGAAACTTCCTTGACGTCGATATCGCGGCGAACCCGCAATCGGTCGATTCCTATCTCCAATACATCGAGGTCGTCCTGCAGCGGACCATCGATGGCGCCGCAGCACTCGGCTCGCTGCTGTCGCGCATCGATATGCAGACAACCTTCGCACAGACGCTGATCGCGACGATCGACAAGGGTGTCGGTCGGCTGGTGGATGCCGACATGAATGAAACGTCGACAAGGCTGAAGGCCCTGCAGTCGCAGGAGCAGCTCGGCATCCAAGCTTTGCAGATAGCCAATTCCGACGCTCAGAACATTCTGCAGCTTTTCCGCTGAGACAAAACGCAGCGGTCGATCTGGAGGGTTTGATTCAGGGACGGGAGAAATCCGTCCGCCGTGCGGACCTGCCTTCGACTGACCCCGAAGCTTAACCCAGCCAAGATTCCCCGGCTGTCACCTGCGTTACAGGCGTGTCGCAGCTTCTGCCTATTCTGGCGCCCGGGAGGACCTGAGCGGCGCAGTTCGTCGCCGCACAATTTAGGCCACGAAATCCGGGAAAAAACGGGGGCGTGGCCGGGTCAACGAGGATCAGACATGCGTAAACTTGCGACACTCTCTCTGGCAGCTTTGGTGACTGCGACGGTCGCCGTGGGCGGCGTCGCTCCGGCATTTGCCGGCGGAAGCTACTACAAGGGCGTATCGACAACGCCCATCAACGAAGGCCACAAGAGCGAGAAGTACAATCCTGAGGCCAAGGTTGTGAACCGCCCACCGCCGCGCAACGGCGCCTACTACAAGGGCATCATGCGCAAGTAGTGCGGTATCCCTGGGGCGTGCGTGGCCAAGCGGCCTCTTGCCCGTCGCGCTTCCCGGTATAACCTGCGAAAAGAAACGAGGGCGCCAGCGGCGCCCTTTTGTATTTTAAAGCAGAACGTGGTTGAGGATGTCGCTTTCGCTGACCACCAGGTTCGGCAGGTGCCCCTTGCGAAGATAGTGCTTGCGGTCGCTGTCAACAGTGACGAAGACGGCCGTGCGGGCAATTTCCTCCGGCGTGAGTTCCGTCGTGCCGGGAACGACGGCGAGATGGGAGCGCAGGCCAAGATCGCGCAACAGCTCTTCGATCGCTCCATAGTCGTCGACGCCGTGAAGCACCAGACGATCGATCTCGGCCACCGCGTTCGTATGCCACATCACCGTCTGCAGGGCGACCATGAGTGGCAGAACGCCCTTTGACCGCTGCAGTTCGGGATGGTGTTCGAAGCCGCCGAGCATCAGACGGGTATAAAGCTCATAGGCTCGGATGTAGTCCTTCTTCGCGAGCCACATGCGCAGCGCAACCGTCATGCGCAGCATGGTGAAATCCCGCACCTGCGCATCGAGATAGGCCCGACGCTCGGGCGTCAGCCGCACGGCGCCGCGCTTGGCGCCGGAATAGAGGAAATATTCAAGGCCGCCGCGGTAGCTGTCCCAGGCGGTGAGCACGTCGGCATGGCCGGCCTGCGGCCGGTCGCGGGCAATCTTCGAGCGGGTGACCTGTCGATAGAACGGCTTTCTCAGGAAGGCGACGGCGCCCTGCTCCAGGAAATGGGCGAGATAGGCGAAGGCCCAATAGGCGAAGTTCCTGGGTACCCAGGCCGATCGAAGCGCCGACGCCCGGTAGATGCCGATTTCCGGAAACACGTGTCGTTCGCAGAGAAAGTCGAACACCTCCTCGAATGCGCGCTTCTTGAACTTCGTGTCCTTGTCGACGATGTAGAACGGCGGATCGTCGCGCTCTTCGACTTCGTCATGCGTGTACCAGGGAGCGTAGCAGGCGGTGACCTCCGGATTGAGATCCAGGTAGCGGATTGCCTCGCGCATGCCGTCGTTGATCAGAATGTCGTCGTCGGCAAGGTAGAGCACATATTCGCCGGTCGCGCGGCTGAAGGCGCTGACGACGTTTGCGCCGGAACCGTAGTTTTCCGCCTGCCTGAGATAACGAATCGGCAAGCCCTTGGCGATGAAGCGCTCGGCCACGTCGCGCGTATCGTCCGTCGACGCGTTGTCGGAGATGATGATCTCGTACTTGTAGGAGAATTGGTAAAGGTCGACGAAATAGGCGAGCGCCTTTTCGAGAAACGCCGCGCGATTGTAGGTTGGAATGCAAATGCTCAGCTTAACCTGGCTCACGCGCCTCTCCATGGTGCTCATTTCGCGCGATTTCTCGTCGCTCGGACGCTGCCCGTTGCCCGCATTGCCAGCCCTGGGGCTGCCGCAAGACGCGGGGAAACCGCGCATGCAGGGAACTTCCCCTGCCCATTCGTTATTCCGCGTCGATCTTGTGTGAGCCTTATCTTGGATAGGGGATGCGCGACCGCTCTCGGCATCACTCGAATTAACGCTTTGTTAACCATGCGGGCGCACTCTCGGATCAGGCTCACGCCGCTCCTTGTCCGACGGATCTACGCGGCGGACGGGATACGCCGTCGCGGTCGTTCCGATGGTGCCGAGGTAAGGGTGTACGATATGGCAGAGCACATGATGAAAATGCTGATGAGCATCATGGCGGCGTTGTCGTTCGGCTCGCTGCTCTTTCTCGTGGCCATCCTTTAGGGTTGGCCACCTTTAACGCCGCGGCGTCCTTCGACGTCCGTCAGGGGTAGAGGTAGAATTCGTCCCAGCTCTCGTGCGGCACCAACTCGCCGATCTTGTATTCGAAAGACAGGACATCCAGGTGCTCGGCGTCGGTGCGGCACTTGAACTTCAGCTTGTACCATTCCCCCTTGCTGCGGAACACGGCGCCCGGCGCCTTCATCTTGTCTTCCTTCACGACCGGTTCGGCGAAGGTATAGGCAATCACCTTGTCCGGTTTGAAGCTCGACTTGTCGGCGTTGATGCGCTCCATCGCTTCGGTGTCGCAGCGCTGCTCCAGGCGGGTCTGGGGGTCGAGCTTTTCGAACTGGCGTACCAGGGACTGATCCATCGCCAGCGCCGGGGAAAACGTGGCGGCGAAGACGAGCGGGTACGCGAGTAGCTTCATGCTTGACGGACTCCTGGCAACGGAAGGACGGACCCAGCAAATCACTGCCGGGACGCGCCAGCGGTTTCAGTTAAGCTTTGTGGCCATTCCAAGGCAGGCCGCGTATCCGAAACGGCAAACTACGTTTCGGATACGTCGATCCACTCGGCGCCGGTCAGTTCGGCGATGCGGGTTGGGCTGATGTGCACAGCCGCGTTGGTGGCGCCGGCGGCCGGCACGACGATGTCGTAGGCCTTGAGCGACATGTCGCAATAGATGCTGTGCGGCTTGGCAAGACCGAAGGGGCAGACGCCGCCGACCGGATGGCCGGTTTCGGCCTCCACCTCGTCGAAGCCGAGCATGCGCGCCTTTGTGCCGAAGCGGGCTTTGTATTTCTTGTTGTCGAGGCGGGCGTCGCCGCGCGTGACGATCAGGATCACGTCGTCTCCGACGCGAAGCGCCAGCGTCTTGGCAATTTGCGCCGGCTCGACACCATGGCCCTCGGCCGCAAGCGCGACCGTTGCGGTGCTTTGCTGAAGCTCGATGACGTCGATGTCGGGGGCATGCTCTGAAAAGAAGTCTTTGACGGAGGTCAGGCTCATGGCGAACAGTTCACGTAATTAAAAGGCAATGGCGGTCGGCTGCGGCACGAAGAGCGCTATGGTTCTTCGTGCCGGGCGTGCAAATCTCTCAGTCGTCGTTGGAGGCGTCAAGGTCTTCCGGACGCAGACCTTCCTGTTGCGGTGGCAGGTAGCCATGATTGGTGAACCAGTTTTCGAGGATCGCGATGATCGCCTGATCCCGTGTCTGCATTCCCGGGTGATCGGCAATGAACGACTTCAGCGCCGTTTCGATCTTGTCGGTGTAAAGCGCGTTCATGCTCGCCTCCGTCTGGCTAAGTGCGATGTCCCGTCCGGCAGATCACAGTGCTACAGCGCCCTTCGCGCGTCCAGATGGAACGGCGCGGGGATGTCCCGGGCGCGAAGGGTACTGCCGTCGGCGATGGGTCAGGCTTGTTTGACGATGCGGATCAGCACCAGAAGGATGACGGCGCCGATCGTCGCGTGCAGGATCGCCGAGAGGATGCCGGTTCCGAGACTGATGCCGATCGCCGGGAAGAGGAAACCGGCGATGAAGGCGCCGATGATGCCGACGACCATATTGCCGATGAGGCCGAAACCGCCGCCCTTGACGATGAGCCCGGCGAGCCAGCCGGCGACCGCGCCGACGATCAGGAAGACGAGAATGCTTTCAATGCCCATGAACGGGTCCCTTTCCGTTTGGATCTCCAAGGGAAAGATAGATCAGGAATTGAAATCAGATAGGGGGCAATTTCATCGCGCAGCGATTTTTTGAGCGGTCGAGCGCAGGATGAGCGGAACCGGGCCTCAAATGGCAGCCCGGTGCCGCTTGGTTCAGGGTTAGACGATACCGCCCCCGCCGCCGGCAACGGCCGGGCGCTCAGCCGCGACTTTCGCGCGGTATCCGCCTCTGCGGTAGGTCGCAACAGGTGCGATTGCGCCGCCACTGTCGAGCCGCGCCATCGCGAGGATCGGCTCGACATCGGTGCGGAAGGCTACCTTCAGCGTCTCGCTCGCCATCAGCGCATCGTTGTCGTCCTGGTAGCCTGCGAGCGCCGGGCGGTCGACGATCAGCGCCTGGGCATAGGCGCGGCAAACCTCGGTGGCGCTCGTCATCAGGCTTTCGATCGGGTCGGTGACGTTGTGGCTCTGGTCGAGCATGTGCGCCGGCTGGAACCCTTTGGCCTTGCGGGTCTCCGCATCGACGAGTTCGTTGAAGACGAGGAACAGCCGGTAGGGATCGATCGAGCCGGTGTCGAGATCGTCGTCACCGTACTTCGAATCGTTGAAGTGGAAGCCGCCGAGCTTGCCGAACTGGATGAGGCGGGCGACGATCATCTCGATGTTGACGTTCGGCGCATGGTGGCCAAGGTCGACCAGGCAGAAGGCCTTGGGTCCGAGTTCCTGGGCGATCAGGTAGTTGCTGCCCCAGTCCTGGACGACCGTCGAGTAGAAGGCCGGCTCGAACATCTTGTGCTCGGTGTAGACGCGCCAATCCTCCGGCAGCGCCGCATAGACCGCTTTCATCGCATCGAGATAACGCTCGAAAGCGCGGGTGAAGTTGCTCTGGCCGGGGAAGTTGGAGCCGTCGCCAACCCAGACCGTCAGCGCCTTGGAGCCGAGCTGCCGGCCGATCTCGATGCATTCGAGATTGTGCTCCACCGCTTGGGCGCGCGTGGCGGCGTCGGCATGCGACAGCGAGCCGAATTTGTAGGAATGTTCCTGGCCCGGCGCATCGGAGAAGGTGTTGGAATTCATTGCATCGAAGCTGAGGCCGAGCGACGTGCCCTTTTCTCTCAGTTCGGAAATGTCGTTCACCTTGTCCCAGGGGATATGCAGCGAAACGGTCGGCGTTGCCCGCGTCAATTGCTGGATGACGGCGCAATCCTCGAGCTTGTCGAAGATGTTGCGCGGCTCGCCCTTGCCGGGGAAGCGGGCAAAGCGCGTGCCGCCGGTGCCGACACCCCAGGAGGGAACGGCAACGCCGTAGGCGGCGACCTTGCGCTTGATCTCGTCGATCGCGATGCCGCGCCGGCCGAGCCTCTCGCCGAGGCTCTCATAATCCCGGCGAAGTGCGCTGAGCCGGCTTTCGTTCTCGGCCTCGACCGTCGCCTGGCTGATCATGGTGGTCGTCATGAAACTCTCCTTGATCAGCGGGTAAATGACTGGGCGTTGCCCGCATCTACATTGATGATGTTGCCGGTCGATTTCGCCGACATGTCGGAGGAAAGGAAGTAGATCGCCTCGGCGATATCCTCCGGGAAGACGCTGAGTTTCAGCATCGAGCGTTCGCGATAATGTGCCTCGAGGTCATCGACATCCATCTTGTAGGCGGCGGCGCGCTGTTCCTTCCACTCGCCGGTCCAGATCTTCGAGCCGCGCAGCACCGCGTCCGGATTGACGACGTTGACGCGGATCTGTGCGGCAGCACCTTCCAGAGCGAGGCAGCGGGCGAGGTGGATTTCGGCGGCCTTGGCGGTGCAATAGGCCGACGCGCCGGGGGAGGCGGCAAGGCCGTTCTTGGAGGCGACGAAGACGACGTTGCCGCCGGCCTTCTGCTGGCGGAAGATGCGGAAGGCTTCTCGCGAGACGAGGAAATAGCCTGTCGTCAGGATGTCGATGTTCTTGGTCCAGAGTGCCAGCGTCGTGTCTTCGATCGCGGCAGACGAGGCGAGGCCGGCATTGGAGACCAGGATATCGAGGCCGCCGAAGGCGAGCAGAGCGTCGGCAAAACCGCCCTCGACCGCCGCCTCGCTGGTGACGTTCATGCTGACGGAGCGGACGAAATCCTTGCCGTAGCGCTTGGACAATTCGCCTTCGGCCGCCGCAAGCGCGGTCTCATCGATATCGGCGAGCACGACGCAGGCGCCTTCCTGCATCAGCCGGTTGGCCGTCGCCTTGCCGATACCGCCGGCGCCGCCGGTGACGAGCGCGATCCGGCCGGCGAGGCTCTTCGGCTTCGGCATGCGCTGGAGCTTTGCTTCCTCAAGCAGCCAGTATTCGATGTCGAAGGCTTCCTGTTCCGGCAGGCCGACATAGGTGGAGACGCCGGAGGCGCCGCGCATGACGTTGATGGCGTTGACATAGAACTCGCCGGAGATGCGGGCGGTCGCCTTGTCCTTGGCAAAGGTGATCATGCCGACGCCGGGCACGAGATAGACGACCGCGTTCGGGTCGCGCATGGCGGGGCTGTCGTCGTGCTTGCAGCGCTCGTAGTAGGCCGCATAGTCGGCGCGATAGGCGGCGATCGCTTCCGGCAGCGCCGTCAGCGTCTTGTCGGCATCGGGACTGGCCGGGTCGAAATCGACCACCAGCGGCCGGATCTTGGTGCGCAGGAAGTGGTCGGGGCAGCTCGTGCCGAGGGCGGCCAGCGGCTTCAGATCCTTCGACGTGACGAAATCGAGCACGGCCTGGCTGTCGTCGAAATGGCCGACCTTCTTCTCGTCGGCGCTGATCAGGCCGCGGATGACGGGCATCAGCTTGCGCGCGACGTCGGCGCGGGCCGCCGCGTCGAGCGCCGGCTTCACCGCACCGCCAAAGGCCGGCTTGGTGTTCTCGGCCTCGAACCAGGCGATTGCCTTGTTGATGATCTCGACCGTGGTCTCATAGGCTTCCTTCGCCGTGTCGCCCCAGGTGAAGAGGCCATGGCTTTCGAGCACGACACCGCGCGCCCGGGGATTTTCCAGGCAGAATTTTTCGAGCCACAGGCCGAGCTCGTAGCCCGGGCGCTTCCAGGGCAGCCAGCCGATGTCGTCGCCAAAAATCTTTGCCGTCAGTTCACGGCTGTTCTTGGCCGCGGCAATCGCGATGATCGCATCGGGGTGCATGTGGTCGACATGCTTCTTCGGCACATAGGCATGCAGGGGCGTGTCGATCGAGGCGGCGCGCGGATTGAGGTTGAAGGTGCAATGCGGCAGGTAGCCGACCATCTCGTCTTCGAACGCGACGCCGCGATAGATCGACTTCAGCGCGTTGAGCTTGTCCATGTAGAGCGTGGCAAAGCCGTCGAGCTCGATCGTGCCGACATCGCCGCCCGAACCCTTGACCCAGAGAACCTCGACCGTGCCACCCCCAAGCGGATCCTTCTCCATCACCTTGGCCGAGGTGTTGCCGCCGCCGTAATTGGTGATGCGCTTGTCGGAGCCGAGCAGGTTGGAGCGATAGAGCAGGCGCTCGGATTCGCTCATGCCGGCAGCCTTTGCCTCGTCCCAAAGGTTTGCAAGTCGCGCACCCTGCTGCTTGTCGAGCATCTCGAATTCCTCCCGGTCTGATGTCGCGCGGCTTGGCGACCGCGCAGAGATGTGGTTGGCATCAGATCACAGGACTTGAGCGTTAAAGTCAATCAAAAACGATCAAGTTCGCGCATACTGCGCTGCACAATGAAAAAATATGATTGTTTGTGATTGACAATGGTCGATCGTGATGGAAGCATGAACGCCATCGGAGGAACGCATGCACGAGAAAGAAAGACACCGGATCATTCAGTCGGCGGTTCAGGAAAAACCCGTCGTCACCGTCCAGGAGCTGGTCGATCTGACCGATAGTTCCGAGGCGACGATCCGGCGCGATATTGCAGCCCTCCACGTGCAGAAGAAGCTGCGCCGGGTGCGCGGCGGCGCCGAGGCGATCAATCCGCCGCAATTCGTCGGGCTCGCCGGCCGGCCGTTCAAGGTCAACGAGGGCCTGCATGCCCGCGAGAAGCAGGCGATCGCCAAGGAGGCGGTGGCGCTTTGCGAGGACGGCGAACCGATCATCATCAATGGTGGCACCACCACCTTTCAGATGGTGCATTTCCTCAGCAATCGGCGGATGCAGGTTTTCACCAATTCCTTCCCGATCGCCGAGCATCTTCTGAAGCACTCGAAGAACACGGTGATGCTGTCGGGCGGCACCATCTACCGCGAGCAGAACATCATCCTCAGCCCCTTCGACAATGACGTGACGCGCAATTTCTATGCGCGCCGCATGTTCATGGGGGCGCAGGGCCTCGGCCCGCTCGGCCTGATGGAGGCGGATCCGCTGTTGATCCAGGCGGAGCAGAAACTGATCGACCAGGCCGACGAACTCGTCGTGCTGGTCGACTCCTCGAAATTTCACAAGCGTTCCAGCCTGATCCTGTGCGGATTGAAGCGGATCGCCACTGTCATCACGGATTCGGGCATCGAGGACAGGCATGCCGCGATGCTCGAAAATGCCGGCGTGCGGCTGGTCGTTGCCAGCTCGAGAGCCGGCGCAGATGCGGAGAACGTGTCCTCGTCCGCCTGAGGCAGGCGAGGAGAGGGGAAGGTGACGCTCACGACCGGAGGGGCCGGGGCATCGCCAATGGAGGAAATCGCGCCGGTGACGCTTGTTGCGTGCCGGTCATTGGGAGGAAATGAGCATGAAGATCCTGAAGTCACTGATGGTCACGGCCGCCGTTTCGCTGGCGCTGATGGCCAATGCCGCGCATGCGGAAAACAAGAAGATCGCGCTCGTGGTCAAGGCGCTCGGCATCGGCTTCTTCGAAGCCGCCAACAAGGGCGCGCAGGAAGCCGCCAAGGAGCTGGGCGACGTCGAGGTGATCTATACCGGCCCGACGACGACGACCGCCGAAGGCCAGATCGAGGTGATCAACTCGTTGATCGCCCAGAAGGTTGATGCCATCGCCGTTTCCGCCAACGACACCGACGCCCTCGTTCCGGCGCTGAAGAAGGCGATGGATCGCGGCATCAAGGTCATCTCCTGGGATTCGGGTGTCGCCAAGGATGGCCGCCTGATGCACCTCAACCCGTCGTCGAGCCCGCTGATCGGCAACATGATCATCAAGCTCGCCGCCGACAACCTGCCTGAAGGCGGCGACGTTGCGGTGCTGTCGGCAACGGCGACCTCGACCAACCAGAACACTTGGATCGCCGAGATGAAGAAGGTTGAGGGCAACTACAAGGGCATCAATGTCGTTGCGACCGTCTACGGCGACGACCTCGCCGACAAGTCCTACCGCGAAACGCAAGGCCTCATTCAGTCCTATCCGAACCTGAAGGCGATCATCGCACCGACCTCGGTCGGCATCGTCGCAGCCGCACAGGCCGTCACCGACGCCGGCAAGATCGGCCAGATCAACGTCACCGGTCTCGGCCTTCCCTCGGAAATGGCAGGCCACGTGAAGTCCGGCGCTTCCAAGTCCTTCGCGATCTGGAACCCGATCGACCTCGGCTACTCCGCAACGATGATTGCCTACGACCTGATCAACGGTGCCGAAGCGAAGCCCGGTGCTGAACTGAAGATGGGCCGCATGGGCGCCGTCAAGCTCGACGACAACAACGAAGGCGCGATGGCCGACCCGTTCGTCTACGATGCCAAGAATGTCGAGGAATTCGCCAAGATCTTCTGATCCGGCGAAAGCCCCTCATCCGGCTGCCAGCACCTTCTCCCCGTTCGACGGGGAGAAGGGACAAGCGGCAACGGTTTGCCCCCTTCCCGACGAGGAGGGAGGCGTGCGGCATACTCGTTCCCTGTCTCCGTCCGCGGAGAGAGGGCAGGGTGAGGGGCATCCTCGCGCGGCGTAACCGTCGCCTCGACAAGCTTTGCATAATCGAAACGACTGAATGGTGGACTGTCTCTTGTTGCAGGATACGCTCACATCGCGGATGAAGCCCGCCATTGCGCTCGAGGGGATTTCGAAGTCCTTTCCCGGCGTGAAGGCGCTCTCCGATGTTTCGCTGGCGCTCTATCCAGGATCGGTGACCGCGCTGATCGGCGAAAACGGAGCCGGAAAGTCGACGCTGGTGAAGATCCTGACCGGAATCTACCAGCCGGACGAGGGCACGATCTCCGTCAGTGACCAGGAGGTTCATTTCCCGACGGCGCTTGCGGCCGCCCGCGCCGGCGTCACTGCCATTCACCAGGAAACCGTGCTCTTCGACGAGCTTTCGGTCGCCGAGAACATCTTTCTCGGCCACGCCCCGCGCAATCGCTTGGGACTGATCGACTGGAAGAAGCTCAATGCCGATGCGCGGGCGCTGCTTGCGCGCGCCGGCGCCGATCTCGATCCGACCATCCGCCTGCGCGATCTCGGTATCGCCAAGAAACATCTGGTCGCGATCGCCCGCGCGCTGTCGATCGATGCGCAGGTGGTGATCATGGATGAGCCGACGGCGGCGCTGTCGCACAAGGAAATCCACGAACTCTATGCCCTCGTCGAACGGCTGAAGGCAGACGGAAAGGCGATCCTGTTCATCAGCCACAAGTTCGATGAAATCTTCCGCATCGCCGACCGCTACACGGTGTTTCGCGACGGAACGATGGTCGATGAAGGGCTGATCGCCGATGTCAGCCAGGACGAACTGGTGCGCCTCATGGTTGGCCGCGCCGTCGGCTCGGTATACCCGAAGAAGGACGTGGCGATCGGCGAACCGGTGTTGACCGTTTCGGGCTATCGCCATCCGACCGAATTCGAGGACATCAACTTCGAGCTTCGCCGCGGCGAGATCCTTGGCTTCTACGGCCTCGTCGGCGCCGGCCGTTCCGAATTCATGCAGTCGCTGATCGGCGTCACCCGGCCGTCGGCCGGCGCCGTCCGGCTCGATGGCGAGGTGCTGGTGATCCGCAGCCCGTCCGAAGCGATCCGGGCTGGTATCGTCTATGTGCCGGAAGAGCGCGGCCGCCAGGGTGCGATCATCGGCCTGCCGATCTTCCAGAACGTCACTTTGCCGTCGCTGTCGCGCACCTCGCGCTCAGGCTTTCTGAAACTCGCCAACGAGTTCGCGCTCGCTCGCGAGTACACCGCGCGCCTCGACCTGCGCGCCGCCTCGCTCGATCAGGACGTCGGCACGCTTTCGGGCGGCAACCAGCAGAAGGTCGTCATCGCCAAGTGGCTGGCGACGAAGCCGAAGGTGATCATTCTCGACGAGCCGACCAAGGGCATCGACATCGGCTCCAAGGCCGCGGTCCATGCCTTCATGAGCGAACTGGCGGCACAGGGCCTGAGCGTCATCATGGTCTCCTCGGAAATCCCGGAGATCATGGGAATGTCCGATCGCGTCATTGTCATGCGCGAGGGGCGGATCGCCGGGCGCTTCGAGCGCGCGGATCTGACGGCGGAAAAGCTGGTGCGTGCCGCTGCCGGCATTCAGGAGGCCGCGTGATGGCAAACATCCTCAGGAACCGCGAACTGTTGCTGGTCGGCGCGATCGCCGTGCTGCTGGCGCTGATCACCTGGCGTTTCCCGCCCTTCGTCGCGCCCGCGAACCTCGCACGCGTCTATAACGACACGTCGATCCTGATCATTCTGGCGCTTGGCCAGATGGCGGTGATCCTGACACGCTGCATCGATCTTTCGATGGCCGCCAACCTCGCGCTCTCGGGCATGGTGGCGGCAATGCTGAACGCCGCCTTCCCGGGGCTGCCGATCCCGCTGATCATCCTTGCGGCGGTCGCGCTCGGCACGCTGCTCGGCATGATCAACGGCGCGCTCGTCTGGAAGCTCGACATTCCGCCGATCGTCGTAACCCTCGGCACACTCACCATCTATCGCGGCATGATCTTTCTCCTGAGTGGCGGCAAGTGGATCAACGCCCACCAGATGAGCGACGCCTTCAAGGCCTTGCCGCGCGACGAACTCCTTGGTTTCCCGGTTCTCTCCTGGCTCTCGCTGGTGATGATCGCGCTCGTCTTCCTGCTGATGAGCCGCACGGCGCTCGGGCGCGCCTTCTATGCCGTCGGCGGCAATCCGCATGCGGCCGTCTATACCGGCATCGATGTCGGCCGCACCCGCTTCTTCGCCTATTGCCTTTCGGGCGCACTCGCCGGGCTCTCGGGTTATCTCTGGGTGTCGCGTTATGCCGTCGCCTATGTCGATATCGCTGCCGGCTTCGAGCTCGACATCATCGCGGCCTGCGTCATCGGCGGCATATCGATCGCCGGCGGTATCGGCACGGTGGCAGGCGCGGTGCTCGGTGCGCTGTTCCTTGGCGTGATCAAGAACGCGCTACCGGTCATCAATATCTCGCCCTTCGCCCAGTTGGCGATTTCGGGCATGGTCATCATCGTCGCCGTTGCCGTCAACGCCCGCGCCGAGCGGCGCAAGGGCCGCGTCATCTTGAGAAAGGCGGAGGCTGTCTGATGGCCGAGACCCACCTTACCCCACGGCATATTCCCGACCGGCTGGAAGGCCGTGGCGCGCGGTTGCTGAAGAGCTGGGAAAGCCTGCTACTCGTCGTCGCCTGCCTCATCTTCCTCGGCAACTCGCTGGCCTCGCCCTATTTCCTCGACCCGTGGAACCTCTCGGACGCGACCTTCAACTTCACCGAAAAGGCGATGATTGCCTTCGCCATGGCGCTGGTGATCATTTCCGGCGAGATCGATCTGTCGGTGGCCTCGATCATCGCGCTCGCCTCGACGGCGATGGGCTATGCCGTGCAACTCGGCTTCGACACGCCGGCGCTGGTGGTGATCGGCCTCTCCGTCGGGCTCATATGCGGGGCGATCAACGGCCTTTTGATCACCGGTCTCGGGCTGCCGTCGATCGTGGTGACGATCGGCACCATGAGCCTTTTCCGCGGCCTCTCCTTCATCATCCTCGGTGACCAGGCTTTCACCGGTTATCCCGACAGCTTCTCCTGGTTCGGCCAAGGCTATGTCTGGTGGGTGTTCTCGTTCGAGTTCACGCTCTTCGCTGCCCTTGCGGTCGTCTATGGCGTCGTCCTGCACAAGACCAATTTCGGCCGGGCGGTCTACGCCATCGGCAACAACCAGACGGCAGCACTCTTCTCCGGCATCCGCGTTGCGCGCATCAAGTTCATCCTCTTCCTTCTGACCGGGCTGATGGCCGGGCTTGCCTCGATTTGCCTGACTTCGCGGCTCGGCTCGACGCGCCCGTCGATCGCGCTCGGCTGGGAACTGGAGGTGGTAACGATGGTGGTGCTCGGCGGCGTCAATATTCTCGGCGGCTCCGGCACCATCCCCGGCGTCGTGCTGGCAGCTCTTATCATGGGCATGGTGACCTTCGGCTTCGGTCTGCTCAACGTGCCGGGTATCGTCATGTCGATCTTCATCGGCCTGCTGCTGATCTCGGTGATCGCGCTCCCCATTCTCTGGCGGCGCGCGCGCCAGCGTCTCGCACATTGAGGATCTGATGGAAAAATACGCCTTCCGCATGCGCCTGAACCCGGGCATGGCCGCCGAATACAAGGCGCGGCACGATGCCATCTGGCCGGAACTAGTCACCCTGCTGAAGGAGGCCGGCGTCTCCGACTACTCCATCCACCTGGACGAGGAGACCGATCTGCTTTTCGGCGTGCTCTGGCGCACGGACGACCATCGCATGGCCGAGCTGCCGTCCCATCCCATCATGCAGAGATGGTGGGCGCATATGGCTGATATCATGGAAACCAAGGCCGATAACGAACCGGTGGCGGTGCCGCTCAAGACCGTCTTTCATATGGAATGATCGCATGCGGGTTGTTGGCGTTCTCGATATCGGCAAGACCAATGCCAAGGTTGCGGCAGTCGATCTCGACCGTTTCGAGGAGATCGCCGTCCGCAAGACGGCGAATGCGGTGCTGACCGATGGTCCTTATCCGCATTTCGATGTCGAGCATCTCTGGGCCTTCCTACTCGAAAGCCTCGCAGCACTCCATGCCGAACACGCCTTCGAGGCGATCTCGATCACCACCCATGGCGCAACCGCCGTCGTGCTCGATGCATCAGGCAATCTGGCGCTTCCGGTGCTCGACTACGAGCACGCCGGCCCCGACAGCCTCGCCGCCGAGTATGATCAAGTCAGGCCGCCCTTTTCCGAGACCGGTTCCGCGCGCCTGCCGATGGGGCTGAATGTCGGCGCCCAGCTCTATTGGCAGCAGAAGACATTTCCCGACGCCTTCGCCAGGGTCGCCTCGATCCTCACCTATGCGCAATACTGGACCTATCGGCTGACCGGCACGCTCTGCAACGAACTGACCTCGCTCGGCTGCCACACCGATCTCTGGAATCCGCGGGCCGGCGCGTTCTCGACCTTGGTCGAACGCCAGGGGTGGGCGCCCCTTTTCGCACCGGTGTTGAAGGCGAGCGATATCGCCGGTGCTCTGCGGCCGGAGCTCTGTGCTGCAACGGGCATCGCATCAGGGACCCCGGTCTATTGCGGCATTCATGATTCCAATGCCTCGCTGCTGCCGCATCTGCTGACGCGGGCCGCGCCCTTCTCGGTGATCTCCACCGGCACCTGGGTGGTGATGCTCGCGGTCGGCGCCGAGGCGAAGGCGCTCGACGAACACCGCGACACGCTTGTAAACGTCAACGCGCTTGGCGATCCCGTCCCCTCCGCCCGCTTCATGGGTGGCCGCGCCTTCCAGCTTCTTTTGGGGGAGGGGGCGGTCCCCGTGTCGCCGGAAAAGGAAGAGGCCGTGGCCAGGG
Organism: Ensifer sp. ZNC0028; assembly: GCF_000799055.1. Classification (NCBI taxonomy): domain Bacteria; kingdom Pseudomonadati; phylum Pseudomonadota; class Alphaproteobacteria; order Hyphomicrobiales; family Rhizobiaceae; genus Ensifer; species Ensifer sp. ZNC0028. Next base: position 31,845 of record NZ_JTLA01000028.1, on the reverse strand, counting down.
CCGGCCACATGCTGCTGCCGTCCATTCCCGAGGGGTCCGGTCCCTTTCCGGCCGCAAAGGCGATCTGGACGACGGACGAAGAGGAGCTTGATCCCGCCGAACGTTTCGTCGTCGTCTCGTTCCACCTGGCGCTGATGACGGCCACCTGTCTCGACCTGATCGGAGCCCGCGGCGACATCGTCGTCGAGGGGCCTTTTGCTTCCAACAGGACCTATCTGCGCATGCTTGCTGCCGCGACCGGCCGGCCGGTCTTTGCCGATCCCCACAATATCACGGGGACAAGCCTCGGTGCTGCATGTCTCGTTAAGGGATCCGCTGTCCGGACCGGGGTCGAGCCGCTTGTGGGCGAGATCGCGGAGAGCCTCGCCACCTATGCGCAGGCATGGCAAAAGGCGACGCAGAACCATGTGGGCAAAGAAAAGCGGCCGTAGAACATCCGTTCCCGGCCGCAGAGATGCCTGGTTGTGTCAGTAAGAAACGGGTTAAGCCCCGATCAAAACACAGAGCTGCGCTTTGCCGACCGGTTGTGCTCGATGTTGAGCACGATCGATACTGCCATCATTGTCAGGATTGCTGTGAGTGCGGCGCCAATGCCAAGAACAATCATTGTTCGTTTCCTGTAAGCGCATCGTCATGATGTCGCTTTGCGTGATGCGAAGGTTTCTTCGCGCATGCAGCGCCCACTTCACTTTCGCTTCGATACGCGAGCGCAAGTCGAAGTACAATTCTAAACTCTTGTGATTGAGAACCTGTTGGTTTCAGGCGTGTTTATTACAGTTTTGTTGCAGCGCAAAAATGGCGCGTGAAAACACCCTGTGAATTTTAGTGATTCCGATTAGAGGCGAGGGACCGTTAACCTTCAAGCAAGGAATTAACCATAAACATGGTCCCACACGTCGGAATGGGATAATTCACAAGTCTCCTCAAGGCATGATGCCGCCCCGCCGTACCGGTTCCGGTCCGGTATCCATTCTTCACCGAATTTACTTGCGGGATGAACGACAGCAGACGCTTTGCGGCGGAGGCTGATCTCATCGATGTGGCGTGCACGTCCGGTGGACCGTGGCTCTCCCTGATGCTCCCCAGGCAAGTTCCGAACGTGCAGTACCGGGGATCAGCGTTGAGGCAGGAAGCATCGTCAGAACAGGCAAAAAAGGGCCAGGCAGGTAGCCTGCTGGAGCGCCTGCGCTTTGCCGGGCTCGATGACGAGAGCTGCAACCGCGTCCGCGATCACAGGCAAAAGCTTACTCCCCGGATTGATCAGGCGCTTCGCGATCTCTTCCAGCGCCTCCAGACCTATCCCGACGCCGCCCGCCATTTCGACAGCGACCGCCAGATCGATCGCCTTCAGGATCTTCAGTCGTCGCACTGGAACGTGCTGACCGACGCACGCTTTGACGGGCTTTATGCCGAGCGCATCAAGGTGCTCGCAGACACCGCAAGCCGCATGGGCCTCGACCCGCGCTGGCAGATGGCAAGTCATGCCGTCGTGCTCGAACATCTCATCGTCGGACTGATCGAAGACGCCTGGCCGCGATCCTTCCTGCCGATGGGCAAGGCGCGCCGCCGCGAACTTTGCGACCTCGTCGCCGCTCTGGTGCGCACGACCTTCGTCGACAGCGAGATCGGCGTTTCGCTCCGCTTCAACGCTCTCCGCCAGCAGCATCAGCGGCAGCTCGCCGAGCAGCGCAGCGCCGACGAACTGGAAGTGAAGGCGCTTTTCAGCGACTTTGCCGAAGGCGTAAGCCAGGGCGATCTCGGCGCGCGACTGCCGGAAACGGCCGTCGAAGCCTACCAGCCGATCGTCGCGAGCCTGAATGCGGCGCTCGAACAGATCCAGCAAAGCCTTCAGGCGTCCGATCAGCGCAACCAGGCCGCCGGGGCCCTGGTCGACCGCATGCGCGACGGCGCAACCGCCTTCTCGGGCAAGGCGAGCGCTGAAGCCGAAGCACTTTCCGGGCAGCTTGCCATGCTCTCAGACATGGCCGGACGCATGGCGACCGGCTCGGGCCGGATCAGCGCCACGGAAACGAAGACCAACGAGACCCGCATCGCGGTCGAGCGCAGCGGCGAGATCGCCGGCCAGGCGATCACCGCCATGGCCGACATCGAGGCGTCGGCCGAAAAGATCGGCCAGATCATCGGCGTCATCGACGAGATCGCCTTCCAGACCAACCTTCTGGCGCTCAACGCCGGCATCGAAGCGGCGCGCGCCGGCGACAGCGGTCGCGGCTTTGCCGTCGTTGCCCAGGAAGTGCGCGCGCTGGCGCAGCGCTCCGGCGAAGCGGCGCGCGAAATCAAGCAGCTCGTTTCCGGCACCAAGGCGCAGGTCGAGACCGGCGTCGAGATCGTCGGCCGCACCCAGGACGCGATCAGCAGCATTGTCGAGCAGGTGACGTCGATCAATTCCGCCGTATCCGGCATCGCCCGCGAGGCGGAGCAGCAGGTCGGCGACCTCCGCGGCGTTGCCAGCGAAATCGGCACGATCTCCAGGGGCGTCGAGGCAAGCGCCGCGCTCGCCGGCGATACCGTCCGCTCGTCGGACGATCTTCACACAGTCATCGTCGAACTCGGCGAGACCATCCGTCAGTTCCGCCTGGAGCGCCGCCATCCGGTTGCGCCGGCACGCACCGGTCGCGAGCCCTTCCGTCACGCATCGGCCGCCGTTGCCGACGAGCCGGCCGCACCGTTGTTTGATGATGGGCTGCAGCGGCAGCTCGCCGGTTGGCAGCGCTGATTATTAGGGCAGTAGAGAGTTAGCAGTCGAGGAAGACAGGAATGGCCAGCAAGAAGACCGCTCAGAAGACGCTTAGCCTCGCTCCGGTTTTGGACCTGAACGAGGCGACGGCACTGCACGAGAAGCTGCTCGCGCTTAAGGGCAGCGACATCGTGATCGACGCTTCCGCGGTCGAGCGGGTCGGGACGCTTTGTGTCCAGGTGCTGATGGCCGGCGCCAAGACCTGGGAAGAGGATCATTTGTCTTTCACCTTCAGCAAGGTGTCGGACGCTTTCGACAAAACGACACAGCTCATCGGGGTCGAGATCGACCACCTGATGGCAAAGGAGATTTGAGAAATGAAGAAGCGAGTTCTGACGGTCGACGACTCCCGGACGATCCGAAACATGCTGCTGGTCACGCTGAACAATGCCGGTTTCGAAACGATCCAGGCCGAAGACGGCGTCGAGGGCCTTGAGGTCCTGGAAGAAGCCAATCCGGACGTGATCGTCACCGACATCAACATGCCGCGTCTCGACGGCTTCGGCTTCATCGAAGGCGTGCGCAAGAACGATCGCTACCGCGCCATTCCGATCCTGGTACTGACCACCGAAAGCGATGCGGAAAAGAAGAACCGCGCGCGTCAGGCGGGTGCAACCGGCTGGATCGTCAAGCCGTTCGACCCGACCAAACTCATCGATGCAATCGAGCGCGTAACGGCCTGAAGTCCGGGGATAGCCTCCAATGGATATGAACGAAATCAAAGAGATCTTCTTCCAGGAATGCGAGGAACAACTCGCCGAACTGGAATCGGGTCTGCTGAAGCTCAATGATGGCGACCGCGACCCGGAAACGGTCAATGCCGTTTTCCGTGCGGTGCACTCCATCAAGGGTGGCGCCGGCGCCTTCGGGCTGGACGACCTGGTCTCCTTCGCGCACGTGTTCGAGACGACCCTTGATTGCGTTCGTTCCAACAGGCTCGATCCCGGTCCGGAAGTTCTGAAGGTGATGCTGAAGTCGGCCGACGTGCTCGCCGACCTCACCAACGCTGCGCGCGATGGCGGCAGCGTCGATGAGGCGCGCAGCCGCCAGCTGATCAAGGAACTCGAGGCGCTCGCAAACGGCGAAGTGCCGCAGGCATCGGCAGCACCGGCCGAACCGGTTGCCAAGCCCGTCGCCGCCGTGGCGCCGCCGCCGGTCAACGACGAAGGCTTCCAGCCCGTCGCCTTCTCCTTCGATGACTTCGACGCGGCCGAAGAACCGCCGCTGATGGAAATGCCCACCTACGAGATCGTCTTCAAGCCGAAGTCCGATCTCTACGCTAAGGGCAACGAGGCAACGCTGCTTCTGCGCGACCTCTCGCGCCTCGGCGAGATGAGCATCCATTGCGACATGGGCGCACTGCCGACGCTCGATCGGCTGAGCCCGGAAAGCGCTTACTTCTTCTGGAAGATCTCGCTCAAGACCGACAAGGGCGAGGACGCGATCCGCACCGTCTTCGAATTTGCCGAGTGGGATTGCGACCTGGAAATTTCGCTGATCGAAGACGAGGCTGCGCAGTCGGGCGAAGAGCTGCCGATGCAGCCGGTTCCCTTCGACCTGTCGATCCTTGATGACGAACCGGCGGTATCGGTCGGTGTCGTCGAGGAAGAAGAACAGCTTGCCTCCCAGCAGCAGGATCGCGACGCCGCGGTTTCGGCCGCCGGCACGGCAAGCAACGTGCTGCAGATGGCGCAGTCCGCCGCCCGCGCACCGGCCGAAAAGGCAGCACCCGCTGCCAGTGCCGCCGCCCAGAGCGCTGCCGCGCAGCAGGCCGCTGCATCGGCTGCAACGCCGACCATCCGCGTCGATCTCGATCGCGTCGACCGCCTGATCAACCTTGTCGGCGAACTCGTGATCAACCAGGCGATGCTCTCGCAGAGCGTCGTCGAGAACGACACCAACGGTACGTCCTCGATCAACATGGGCCTCGAAGAGCTGCAGCAGCTCACCCGCGAGATCCAGGATTCGGTCATGGCGATCCGCGCCCAGCCGGTGAAGCCTGTCTTCCAGCGCATGTCGCGTATCGTTCGCGAAATCGCCGACATGACCGGCAAGTCGGTCCGCCTCATCACCGAAGGCGAGAACACCGAAGTCGACAAGACGGTCATCGACAAGCTCGCCGAGCCGCTGACCCACATGATCCGCAACGCGGTCGACCACGGCCTCGAAACGCCGGAAAAACGCCTCGCCGCCGGCAAGAGCGCCGAAGGCACCGTGCGCCTGACGGCGAAGCACCGTTCCGGCCGCATCGTCATCGAGCTTGCCGACGACGGTGCCGGCATCAACCGCGAGAAGGTGCGCCAGAAGGCGATCGACAACGACCTGATTGCCGCCGATGCCAATCTGTCGGACGAAGAGATCGACAACCTGATCTTCCACGCCGGCTTCTCGACGGCCGACAAGATCTCCGACATTTCCGGCCGCGGCGTCGGCATGGACGTGGTCAAGCGCTCGATCCAGGCGCTCGGCGGTCGCATCAACATCTCGTCGAAGCCGGGCCACGGTTCGGTCTTCACCATGAGCCTGCCGCTGACGCTCGCCGTTCTCGACGGCATGGTGGTCACCGTTGCCAACCAGACGCTGGTTGTGCCGCTGACCGCGATCGTCGAAACGCTGCAGCCGGAAGCCTCGGCGATCCACTCCTTCGGCTCCAACCAGCGGCTTATCTCGATCCGCAACTCGTTCTGCCCGCTCGTCGACGTCGGTCGCATCCTCAACTTCCGCGCCATCCAGGCGAACCCGGTCGAGGGCGTCGCGCTCTTGGTGGAATCGGAAGGTGGCGGCCAGCGCGCTTTGATGGTCGATGCGATCCAGGGGCAGCGCCAGGTGGTGATCAAGAGCCTGGAAGCCAACTACACCCACGTGCCGGGTATCGCCGCCGCGACCATTCTCGGTGACGGCCGCGTGGCGCTGATCCTCGATGTCGACGCGATCGTCGCCGCCTCGCGCGGGCATTCGCTGAAACCTGAAATGTCACTTGCTGCAGTCGGATAATGACAATGACCTATGCCGCAAAAAATCTGACGACGGACGGACGGGAGCTGATCGCTTTCCGCGTCGGTGATCAGGAATTCTGCGTAAACATCATGCAGGTGCGCGAGATCCGTGGCTGGACGCCTGCGACATCCATGCCGCATGCGCCATCCTATGTGCTGGGTGTCATCAACCTTCGCGGTGCGGTGCTGCCGATCGTCGATCTCTCGGCCCGGCTCGGCATGAAACCGGCCGAACCGAACGTGCGCCACGTCATCATCGTCGCACAGGTCAAGAGCCAGGTCGTCGGCCTTCTGGTCGACGCTGTCTCCGACATCCTGACGATCACGGACGACAAGATCCAGCCGACGCCGGATGTCATCTCGTCGGAATTCGAAAAGAGCTTCGCCCGCGGCGTGCTCGCGATCGAAGGCCGGATGATCTGTCTTATTGAACTGGAAGCGATCTTCCCGCAGGAAGAAAGGGAAGCCGCATGAGAAGCCAGATCATCGCCGAACAGAAACTGTCGCCGGACGAGTGCCTGGCGAGCGGCGAGTATCCGTTGACCCGTCGCGATCTTACCGAGATCGCCGCGATGATCTATGCGGATGCCGGCATCTACCTCAACGAGACCAAGGCGTCGCTCGTCTATTCGCGGCTGTCGAAGCACATTCGCAATCTCGGGCTCAAAGGCTTCCGCGAGTATTGCCAGCTGGTCGCTTCGCCCGCCGGTGCGGCCGCACGGCGTGACATGCTCTCGCACCTGACGACGAACTTCACGCGCTTCTTCCGCGAGAACCATCACTTCGAGCACCTGAAGACCGACGTGCTGCCGGACCTGATCGCCCGTGCCAAGGCCGGTGGCCGGGTGCGCATCTGGTCGGCCGCCTGCTCGGACGGGCAGGAGCCCTATTCGATCGCGCTGACGGTCCTGTCGCTGCTGCCGAACGCCGCCGATTACGACTTCCGGATCCTTGCGACCGACATCGACCCGAAGATCCTGGCGCTCGCCCGCGCCGGTGCCTACGACGCGACCGCGCTCGAAACCGTCAATCCGGCCATGCGCAAGCAATATTTCTCCGAGGTCAACAGCGGCGGCCGCTTCAAGTGGCAAGTCGATGATCGCGTCAAGCGGCTGATCACCTTCAACGAACTGAACCTGATGGCGCAGTGGCCGTTCAAGGGTCCGTTCGATGTCATCTTCTGCCGCAACGTCGTCATCTATTTCGACGAGCCGACGCAGATGAAGATCTGGTCGCGCTTCGCCGGCATGCTGAACACCGACGGACACCTTTATATCGGCCATTCCGAACGGGTGTCCGGTGACGCCAAGGCGCACTTCGACAACATCGGCATTACCACCTACCGCCACACCGGCAAATTTCATGGAGGACGGGCATGACCGCTCCCGCTCGTGTTCTCGTCGTTGACGACTCCGCCACCATGCGTGGCCTGATCACCGCCGTGCTCAACGCCGATCCTGACGTGACCGTCGTCGGCCAGGCGGCCGACGCCATGGAAGCGCGCCAGGCGATCAAGCAGCTCGATCCCGATGTCGTCACCCTCGACATCGAAATGCCGAACATGAACGGCCTCGAATTCCTCGACAAGATCATGCGGCTGCGGCCGATGCCGGTCATCATGGTCTCGACGCTCACCCACAAGGGGGCCGAAGCCACGATCGCCGCACTCGAGATCGGCGCCTTCGATTGCGTCGGCAAGCCGCATCCGGGCGACCCGCATCCCTTTGCCGGCCTCGTCGACAAGGTGAAGGCTGCGGCTCGCTCGCAGCGCAAGTTCATCATCACCGGCAACAAGGTTGCGGCGCCGGCTCCGGCCAATGCAAATACGGCGTCCGAATACCGGGCCGGTCGCAAGATCATCGCCATCGGCGCCTCGACCGGCGGCGTCGAAGCCCTGATCACGGTTCTGCAGAAGTTCCCTGCCAATTGCCCGCCGACGGTGATCACGCAGCACATGCCGCACACCTTCACCAAAAGCTTCGCCGAGCGGTTGAACCGCCTCTGCGCGCCGACGGTGCAGGAGGCGACGGACGGTGCGCGGCTCGAAATCGGCAAGGTTTACCTGGCGCCCGGTGGCGAGCGCCATCTGCAGGTCGCCAATCCGACGGCGCCCTGCTGCCGGCTGGTGGACCGCGACCCGGTCAACGGGCATCGGCCTTCGGTCGACGTGCTGTTCGATTCGGTGGCCGAGCTTGCCGGGCGCAATGCGATCGGTGTCATTCTGACCGGCATGGGGCGCGACGGCGCCTCCGGTCTCCTGAAAATGCGGCATGCCGGAGCAAAGACCTTCGGCCAGAACGAAAAGACATGTGTCGTCTACGGCATGCCGAGAGTCGCCTATGAATTGGGCGCCGTTGAAACCCAGCTCCCCCTCGGCTCCATCGGGGAGGAGGTCCTGAAAGCAGCGGCGCTCCGCAAGGAAGGAAGCGAATAATGTCCATCGCCGAAAAAATCAAAGTTCTGATCGTCGACGATCAGGTGACAAGCCGCCTGCTTCTGGGCGACGCCCTGCAGCAGCTCGGCTTCAAGCAGATCACCGCCGCCGGTGACGGGGAGCAGGGCATGAAGATCATGGCTCAGAACCCGCACCACCTGGTGATCTCCGACTTCAACATGCCGAAGATGGACGGGCTTGGCCTGCTGCAGGCGGTCCGTTCGAACCCGGCGACCAAGAAGGCGGCCTTCATCATCCTGACGGCTCAGGGCGACCGTGCCCTGGTTCAGAAGGCGGCGGCCCTCGGTGCCAACAACGTTCTGGCCAAGCCCTTCACCATCGAAAAGATGAAGGCTGCGATCGAAGCCGTATTCGGGGCGCTCAAATGAACATGGAAGCCGCCGGCAAGCGCGTGCATGTCATCCAGGGCGAGTACAAGGTCTTCAACGATCCGAACATCGTTCTGTCGACCATTCTCGGCTCCTGTGTGGCAGCCTGCATGCGCGATCCCGTGGTCGGCGTCGGCGGCATGAATCACTTCCTGCTGCCAGGTTCCGCGACGTCGCCCACATCTGGCGGCGACGCGACCCGCTACGGGGTCCACCTGATGGAGTTGCTTATCAACGGCCTCCTGAAACAGGGCGCCCGGCGAGATCGTCTCGAAGCCAAGATCTTCGGCGGCGCCAAGACGATCGCGCGGTTTTCCAATGTCGGAGAACAGAACGCCGCCTTCGCGCGCCAGTTCCTGCTCGACGAGGGCATCCGCATCGTCGGCGAGAGCACCGGTGGCGAGCACGGTCGCAAGCTCGAATACTGGCCGTCGTCCGGCCGCGCCCGGCAATATGCCCTGACCGGTGTCGAAACGCAGCGCACGGTGCAACTGGAGGAACGCCCGATCGTCGCGCCGAAGCCGGCCGAAAGCTCCATCGAATTCTTCTGATCCTGCGAGGCAGGCGCCTCGCAGGCCCGAAATACGACTTCTACCGCAGCCCCGAGCCACGTGAGACATACACATGCAGACCGACTACCAGGCCCACATGCCGCACGTGGAAGAAGCGCTCCCCGAAGTGCTGATGCGCATCGTCACCGAATTGCACGACGTCGCCTATCTGATCGAGCGGATCGAGCCACAGCTTGCCGGTGACCATGGCGCCGATGCGCTTGCCAATCCCGACAAGATGATGGTGCTGCAGGGTATCGACCTTGCCGTGCAGAAGACCCGCGGGCTGGCCGAATTCATCGACACGATTACCGCATCGATCCCGGACGCCTGGATGGTCGACGTCACCACGGCCGTCAACCTGGTGAAGCTTGCCGATATGAAAAAGGCACTTGGCAACGGCATGTTGCGCCACGGCCACTCCCAGCCGCTGACGAAGGCGGCCGGCGATTTCGAAGCGTTCTGACGCTTGCGAAGCGCGCTTCAGGGCGCGCGTCTGAGAATATCCTTTTATAATCAGCATCTTGCTGCACCGTGTCCCGATGCCGCCGCAGCTTTGCGGCGAGGCTTGGCTGCGCCCGATGGCCCGTTTCGCGCCGGTGGATAAGTTTTGTGGCGAGGCTTCCGCCGCTTCGTTTGGGCTCATCAAGCCAAGTTCGCGCAAGTTTCGTTTCCTACGGTCCGGATCGGGACTGGTGGATTCGCGCGCATTGGAAGTCGATACTCGGCATGTCGATACCCAGAAAACCCGAATGTTGGAACTGCGCAGGGCGCTCGGCCGATGATCGGCCCGATGACCTTGCGATACTGGGTGCGGAAACAGAATGAGTCTGTTGGATCAACTCTCGACGTTCACGAAGAACCTGAGCAGTCTCGGGCAAGGCAAGCTGATCGCGTTGGCGGCGGCTGGCATTGTTGCGGTCGGCATGGTGCTCGGGGCTGGAATTTACGTCAACAGACCCTCGTTCGAGACGCTCTATGTCGGGCTCGAACGCAGCGATGTCACCCAGATCAGCATCGCGCTGGCCGAGGCCAACATCGATTTCAATGTCGGGGCTGACGGCGCCAGTTTGCAGGTTCCGGTCGGCATGACCAGCAAGGCGCGCCTTCTGCTCGCCGAGCGTGGCCTGCCGAGCAGCGCCAATGCCGGCTATGAACTCTTCGACAATGTCGGTTCGCTCGGACTCACGTCGTTCATGCAGGAAGTGACCCGCGTACGTGCGCTCGAAGGCGAAATCGGCCGCACCATCCAGCAGATTTCCGGCATCGCCGCCGCCCGCGTACACATCGTGATGCCGGAGCGCGGCAGCTTCCGCAAGGCAGACCAGAACCCCACCGCCTCGGTCATGATCCGCGCCAGCGCCACGGTCGGCCGCAGCGCTGCCGCTTCGATCCGTCATCTCGTCGCCTCGTCCGTACCGGGGCTCGACGTCGATGACGTGACCGTGCTCGATTCGACCGGGCAGCTTCTCGCCTCCGGCGACGACCCGGCCAACAGCGCCCTTAATCAGTCGCTCGGCGTTGTCCAGAACGTGCAGACCGAGCTTGAGAAGAAGATCGACAACGCGCTTGCTCCGTTCCTCGGCATGGACAACTTCCGCTCGAGCGTCACGGCACGTCTGAACACCGACACGCAGCAGATCCAGGAAACGGTCTTCGATCCGGAATCGCGTGTCGAGCGCTCGACCCGTGTGACCAAGGAAGAGCAGAAGTCCAGCCAGCAGCAGCCGGACAATGCCGCGACCGTACAGCAGAACATTCCTCAGGCCGCCCCGAAGGGCGGTGCCGGCCCGCAGTCGAGCGATCAGGCCGAGAAGAAGGAAGAGCAGACCAACTACGAAATCAACAGCAAGACGATCGCCACCGTCAAGAACAGCTACACCGTCGAGCGGCTCTCCGTTGCCGTCGTCGTCAACCGTGGCCGCCTGGCAGCAATGGTGGGCGAGCCGGCCGACCAGGCCAAGATCGACGCCTATCTCGCTGACATGCAGAAGATCGTCGCCTCGGCTGCAGGCCTCGACACCAGCCGCGGCGATATCGTGACCCTGACTGCCATGGACTTCGTCGAGACGCAGCTGCTCGACCAGGCGGTTGCCGGCCCCGGCGTCATGGAAACGCTGACCCGCAACCTCGGCGGCATCATCAACGCGCTCGCCTTCATCGTGGTTGCCTTCCTGGTGGTCTGGATGGGCATGCGGCCACTGGCTCGCCAGCTCGGTCTCGGCGGTGGCGCCGGCCAGATCCAGGGCGAGGCAGCTGGCCTCGAGCTGCCCGACTTCTCTCCGGCCAATGCCGGCGCCGGTGGCGCGCTCATGGAAGGCTTCGGCTCGGACTTCGGCTTCGACAGCACCGACGACCTGCTCAGCATGGGCGACGACAGCGGCAGCTTCAACCGCCGCGTCAAGGAAGGGCCGGAGCGGCGCCTGGCCCGCATGGTCGAGATCAGCGAAGAGCGCGCGGCGAAGATCCTGCGCAAGTGGGCTCTCGACAAGGCGGCCTGACGGACAGAAAACGGCCCCGGAACTTCTTGCAAATCCCGCCCTTGTGGCGGGATTTTTCTTGTCGCCGCCACGCCTCATCGCGCCTGCGGTGGGTTTTGGTGTTCGGGTCAAATATTGCCGGAGTCCGGCCGCCATATTTCATCTGGCGCCGAAATTGCTTCAAGTTTCCAAGGGAGTTCGGCGGAGTCCCGGTGGAATCTCGGATGGTAATATTTTAACGATATCTTAATTTATAGATTCGGCGCGCCCGCATGACGTGCATTCCGCGTTGCTATCTACTATTCCGGATTCGGGCTATACAGAGTTCATCGCAAATATATCATTATTGCTATAGAAATTTATTCTTTGACTTTCACAATTTATATATCGGTAAAATGAGCTGCGCCTGAAAATAGGCTGGTGCATTTGAGCAACAGCTATGAAAACAAAGTATAATATCGCGCGCATTCGAAATTCTCTGTGCGCGAAAAACCGTCCTTTTTTGGGATGAAATCCCATCATTTTCCACTCGCAATGCGGCCCCCTCTCTCGTTCCGCGCGCGAAAATCGCTGATTTTCAAGAGAAAAGGCCTTTCCTTTCAAGGCGTTGCGATTCTGAGTCGGTTCATGCGGCAGCAGGTGGGTGTTGGCAGGGGCGTGTGATTGCGAATCGCGACATGCTGGCGACACGAAGTAAATAGCCAGAAGAGGGCGATGTTTTTTTTCTCGCGTCGATGTACATTTTTAGCAGTTGATTCGCGTCCTGATCTGCGACTGGTGGTAATATTCGGCTTCGGCCGGCTGTTGGCGGCGGCAGCGCAAATGCAGTTCCGGGATGTGGATCCGGCACAGGGGCTGAACTCATGGACATTTCGCAAGCAGACATTGCTGTCTGGCCTTTGCCGACGGCACCGACACGCGCACGCGGCGGCGGGTTTTCGCGCGAGCAGCTTTTGCGACGACTGGGCGAAGTCGCCGGGCGCGGCGGTCTCGGAAGCGGCCTTTCGGCGCTGACGGAATATGTCGGCGCGAGCCATTATCTGTTGGCGCGCTATGATCTGTCGCAGGACAGCGGCCTCGACCACGTGGTCTGCTCGGACTGGCCTTTCGACGTCGTCCGGCGGCTTTCCGGCGTGATCACCGCGCTTCATGCCAAGACGACGGAGCTGGAAAAGTGCCTCGCGGTGCTGCAGCCGTGTTTTCATGCGCTTCCCGACAATACCGAATTGCCGCGCGGCATCAGCCGCGAATACTGCGCAGTCACATTCAATGTCGGGCGCCTGCGTTTCTCCCTGATGCTGCTGGTCCCGGAAGACGTGATCCTGTCGCAGGAGAGCCTGCGGGACGTCACGCTTCTGGCGGGCTATCTGGCAAGCTTCACCACGCGCGCCGAAGTGCGCCATGACCGCGACTTCGAGCTGACCGAGCGCGAACTGGAGTGCCTGTTCTGGATTGCCGAAGGCAAGACGAGCGAAGAGATCGCGGTGATCCTCGGCATCTCGCGCAACACCATCAACAATTACATCACCAGCGTCATGCGCAAGACCGCGACCCGGACGCGGTCCGAAGCGATTGCCTACGCGGTGCGCAATAATCTTGTGTAAGGAACGGGCGCGATGACGCATTTTCTTGGCGGCGGGCGGATCGAGGACGAGCAGAAGCTCGCAAGAAACGGCAACCGCGCCGCGCGAGCGGCCACCTTGGTCACGCGCCTGCAAGCCATGCAGCGTCAGATCAACGCCAAGCACTTCGCAGTCCTGCGCCTCAACGGCAAGGGAACGGGCAGCGCCCGAAAGCTCACCTGCGTCCTCGACAACTGGGGCGTCGCAGCGGAAGCCAACGCCCATGATCTCGTCAACGCCTATGGCGAAGAACTGGTCGCGCATCTCGACCAGTCGCTGCTACCGATCCTTTGGGACGGCGCCGGCGAGCACCAGGCGGCCGAGCTCTCCGAGCTTGCGCCTTTCGCGCATCGCCTGAAGGGTCGCAAACTTCCCTATTCCGGCATTGCTTTCCCCGTCAGGCTCGGCGCCCAGGGCAACGGTTACGTCGTCTTTGCCGGCAGTTACGTCGACGCCTCCACGGAGCAGGTGGTCGATCTGCACGGCCGCAGTTGCATGATCATGACCGACCTTCTGGCGGCCGACGAGAAGCGCGTCGCCCCGGCGGAAACCTTGAGCGATCGCGAGATCGCCTGCCTGCAGATGGCCGGCGACGGTCACATCAGCGAAGAGATCGCCGAGCGCATGGGACTTTCGGTCCACACGGTCAACGCCTACCTGGGGGCTGCGACCACCAAGCTCGATTCGGTCAACCGCATCCAGGCGATCGCCAAGGCGATCCGCCTCGGCTACATCAGCTAGCCCCGGACACGACGGACCACGCTGGCCTTTTGAGCAGCGGAGCCGAGGGAATTGCCAGCGTCAATTGCACGTCCAGACGAGATCCGTCCGAGCGGCGCTTTCAGCTCGCCAGCGGCAACTCGTAGGACTTGATGAATTTCGCCTCTGCGAGGCTCCGCGCCAGGAAGGCGGTGTTCTCGTCCGGGTCGGACGAAGGGTTCTGGAAATTGATGTGGCTGATTTCGATCCCGGCCGTCTCGTTGCCGAGCGACAGGCGGACATAGATGGTCACGCCGCGGGGCTTCAGTTCGAGGTCGAGCACGATTTCCGGCTCGCTGTCCCAATCCAGATTGTAGTTGCCACCGAGGCCGAAATTGACCGTGCCGGGCAGAAAATAGAGCTCCGCTGCCGATTCGACGAGGTCAGCGAGGCTGGCATAGGACTCGAACCGCAATAGCGCGATGAAATCGGCGGCGTCGATGAGACGCAGTTCGGTCGCCACAGGGCGAATTGCTTCAGCTACGATCTGTTCTCGCTTCTCGGAGAATTCGCACTTTTTCATCGGAGTTATGTCATCCGTTTTGGTTGCGACGCATGCACGCGGTGAATGAGTTCGGCAACAGCCTTGTAAAACACCGGTGGAATCACACTATCGACCGAGACTTGTGCAAACATGGAGCGTGCAAGCGGCGGGTCCTCGAAGACGGGAATGCCGTTTTTCTCTGCGATTTCACGGATCTTGAGGGCAACCAGGTCCTGGCCCATTGCCACGACGATAGGCGCGTCGCTCTCCTCGCGGACATAACGCAAGGCGACGGCATAGTGGGTCGGGTTGGCGATGACCAGCGTGGCGCGCGGCACCGACGAGATCATGCGCTTGCGCGCCCGGTCGCGCTGCATCGAGCGCAGGCGCGACTTGACGATCGGGTCGCCCTGCGCCTGCTTCATTTCCTCCTTCACTTCCTGCTTGGTCATCATCAGTTCGGTGTACCAATGGTGCCGCGACCAGAAGAGGTCGGCGATCGCCAGCACTGCGGTCGACAGCAGAATGACGATCATGATCTCGTTGAGGTCGCTCGCCATTGTCGAGAACATCGTGACCGGATCGGAAAACATCAGGTCGAGCGTGGCGAAATAGTCGTTCCAGAGCACCAGGACGACGACGACCGACACGATGATGATCTTGAACAACGACTTGCCGAATTCGACCAGGCCCTGGATGCCGAAGATCCGCTTGAGCCCCGCCATCGGTGAAACCCGATTGAGCTTGGGCTGGATGCGGTCGAGAACCGGCAGGGGCAAGTTCTGGAAGATGGAGGCGCCGACACCGAAGACGATCAGCAGGACGAAAACCGGGACAACCAGGGCCGTCGATTTCCAGATCAGATGGGTGATCAGGGCCACGACGTCGGTGGCGTTTTCCAGCCGCCAGGCCTCGGGTTGCTCGAAGATATCCTTGAGCGCCTCGGTGAGGGTGGCGACGCCGTCGGTCAGGAAGAAGACGAAGAAAATGTAGATCGCGAGCGTCGATGCGAACATCGTGGCTTCGCGTGAAAAGGGCACGTTACCCTTTTCGGCGGCGTCGGAGATCTTCTTCTCTGACGGGGCTTCTGTTTTGCTGTCTTTATCCTGATCGTCCGACATGAGACAGGACGGCTCCCAGTTCCTCTGCAGCGACGCGCGTCCGGCGGACATACGCCCTGCATTGCGCCTCCTGTAGTGGACCCAGCGCGGAAACCAGGCAAGAGTTGAGCCCCGGCATTCGCCGGGGCTCAACAGAAATTACCCTTCGGGGAGCGGTCCGTTGGCCGCGTTGCGCGGCTCGTTGGACGGAGGCAGGCCTCACGCGGCCTGCACATCCTTTTCCTTGAGCTCGAGCTGTCCGTTCGCAGCCAGCCGGATGGCTTCCTGCGTGATCGAACGCCGTGCGATGGCGATATCGCGCGGGTTGATGCCGGCATCGCCCATGGCGAGATCGGACTCGATCATGCGGCGCTGGCGCGCGCCGATGGAGGCAAGCACGGATTCGCGCAGTTCCGACGTCGAGCCGCGCAGCGCCATCGTGATGATGTCGGTCGACACGTCGTTGAAGAGCTGAACGCGGCTGCGCTGCGGCATGTAGAGTACGTCGTCGAAGAGGAAGATCTTCGGACGAACCTTGTTGGCCGACGCGGTGCTGAGCGATTCGAGCGAGGCAAGCAGCGTATCGACCTGCGGCTTGTCGAGTTCGTTCATCACCTCGGCGATCTTGGCCGGGCCTGCCGAATTGCGCTCCGCTTCCATCTCGCCGATCATTTCCATGACGCGGTTTTCGATGATTGCGGCGGCCTTCGGGTTGACGTCCTTCATGTTGACGGCGCGCTTCAGGATGTCCGGGCGCTGTTCTTCCGACAGCTGCAGCAGCACCTTGGCACCGAAGCTCGAAGGCATCATCGACAGCACGTAAGCGATCGTCTGTGCATGTTCCTTGGCAAGCTGGACGGAAACGGCGACCGGGTCGCACTCCTGCAGGCGATCCCAGATGTTGGCTTCGTAGGACTGGAAGGTGGCGCGTCGGCCGAGCAGGCCGTCGACTTCGTCCGGCGTCAGGCCTTCCTCGAGAATGCTCTCGATCGCCTTGGCGTTGTCCATGAGGCCAGCACCCTCGGTGAAGAGGTCTTCGAACTCGTTGACGAGGGCTTCGAGCTCATGCGGCGGAATGGCGCGCAGCGACTGCGCCGAGGCGATGATCGACTGCAGTTCGCTCTGGGTGAAGAACTTCAACAGCTTGCTGGCGACGCCCTTGCCCATGGCAAGCAGAACGGCCGCCGCCTTGTCCGTCTGGCTGAGCGGCCTTGATAGCGCCTGAGCCTCGAAACTTTCGAAATCCATCATGGATTCATCCTTCGCCCAATCATTGAGCCCTATGACTTCTTATTGCCCTTGATCTCGATGAGTTTGACGCCGAAGCGGGTATCGTCGCCTTCGAGAACGGTAATTTCGCCACGGCCGATCACGCGACCGTTGACCATGATCTCCACCGGCTCGCCGATGCGGCGATCCAGCGCGATCGTTGCGCCTTCGCTGAGGTTCATGAGGCCCGAAACCTGCATCCGGCTCGAGCCAAGCACGATCTGCACGTCGATCGGAATGTCCATGATCAGATCGAGATTGGCGTTCATGCCACTGCCGGGCGGCGTATCGACGGCCACATCAGCGCTGTCGAAGGACGTAGCGGCAAAATCGGTGCCGCCGAAATCGCTCGTCGCGGCCGCGCCGCCGAGATCGGCGCCGAAGTCGCCGGAGCCGAAATCGCCGCCGAATGCGTCGAGGCCGCCAGCGGCCGGTGCGCCAAAATCACTGCCGAAATCGGTGGTGCCAAGCGTTTCGCCGCCGAATTCGGAGCCGAAAGCATCAGGCGTGTCGGAATCCTGCTTCAGGACACCGCGCAGGTCGTTGATCGCCTGGTCGAGTTCCATATCTCCGACAGCGACTTCGGCCTGTTCGTTGATGGGTGCTTTTTTGGGTGCCATGTGAGAACTATTCCAGTTGAAGCTTGCCTCAGGCATGCTGCGAGCGCGCGGCAGGCCGATTTAACTCATGATGTGGCGAAGGATGTCCTGTTCGGATCCGTGCGTATCCTTGACCCGAACCGTGTATTTCGATCCGGCGCGCCCGAATTCGCAGACATAGAGGTCGCGGCCATTGGCGTTGACATCGACGCGAACGTCCTGGGCATCGAGGAAGGGAATGACGTCGCCCGGTTGCAGGCGGCTGATCGTGTCGAGCGTCAGGCTTTCGAGCCGGATGCGGGCCTCGATCGTCACAGCCGAACGGCGAACCTGTTCCTCCAGCTGTTCCGTCCACTCGGCCTTCGCCTTGCGCTGCTGTCCGCTTCCCTTGGGGAAGACGATCGTCGTCTTCAGAAGCACGCTTTGCGGAACGATGATCGAGAAGGTGGAAAGCACGGGGCCGAAGCCGATCGTCATGTCGATCGCGCCGGCGTGAACGTCCTCGATCATCGGATCGGGCTTGGCGCGCGCCACGCTGTTGAGCGGGCGTTCGACGATTGGCTCGAAGCTGCCAGGCGCATTGACGGCCGTCCTGAGCACGTCGGCGATCTTCTCGAACAGCGGCACGGCCACGTCGATTTCGATCTGGGAAAGGGCGCGCGGCTGCGGCTCCTCGATGCCGGCGGGCTCGGCGCCGAGCAGCGCCTCCACCAGAGCGATGATGATCGGGCTGTCGCAGCCGATCTGAAAGTCCGCGCACCAGTTGCGCAGCGAAACCTCGCTGATCAGCACGCCCGTGCCCATCGACGAGATCAAGTCGCGGCGCATCCCGGTCCGGTGGCCGGCATAGCCGATGGTGATGTCGAGACCCGTCTCCGCCCGGCACATGTCCGGCAGGAATTCGCCGAAGACCTGGCCGAGTTCGAGAGCCAGCCGGCCGATCACCCGGTCGTCGCCGAGCGCGCCGGTCATACGTGCGAGGAGCTTGCGGTCGAATGCGTGAACGTTGGAGGTCATCAGATCAAGCCGCCTTGCTTTCGCCGCCGCCGCCGGGGTTCATCATTTCCTGCTCGACCGCGTCGATGGACGGACGCTCGTAGGCCGAGATGGTCTTGCGGCCATATTCGAGAGCGACCTGCGGAACCGAACCGTTCATGTAGGCAAGCAGTGTCTGCTTGACGATGATGTAGAGCCGGTTCTGCTTCTCGCGCACCGATTTGACGTTGGCCACGAGCGGCGCGACGATCGAATAGGAAAGAAACACGCCGAGCAGTGTGCCGACGAGAGCGGCCGCGATCTTGGCGCCGAGAACTTCGGGCGCCTCGCTGATCGCGCCCATCGCCTTGATGACGCCGAGAACGGCCGCGACGATACCGATCGCCGGGAAGGCGTCGCCCATCGTGTTCAGCGCGTGGTAGCACTTCATCTTGTCGTGGGTGATGGTCTGGATTTCCTCGTCCATCAGCGCTTCGATCTCGTGCGAGCGGGCGTTTCCAATGATGATCAGGCGCACGTAGTCGCAGATGAAGGCGGTCAGTTCCTTGTTCTTCAGAACCGTCGGCGCCGACTGGAAGATCGTGGATTCCTCGGGGTTGTCGATGTGGCTTTCGATCTCGTTGCGCGACTTGGTGCGCAGGTCGCGCATCAGCGAATAGAGAACGCCGAGCGTGTCGAGATACTCGCGTTCCTTCGGCACCTTGTGGCGAAAGGCTTCGCCAAGCGCCTTGCCGGTATCCTTCACCACCTTCATCGAGTTGGCCATGATGAAGCCGCCGACGCCGGCGCCGCCGATGATCAGCAGTTCGAACGGCTGGTTGAGGACTTCCATGTGGCCGCCCATCGCCAGATAGCCGCCGAGGATACAGCCGAACGTCACAAGAAGTCCGATGATGATGTTCATATTCGATACCTGTCGCGATCTTATTTTCCGCTAACGGGATACGGTTTCATCCTTGCGTGAGGCTGGCCGGTCCTGGCGACAGGGCCACCTGGCGGAACAGGTTCGCGCAAGGCTGCCCGGTCAGGATTTGTCAGAACAGGCTCAGGGGCTGCCTGTCTCATTCCGGCAGGGGCGGAGCGATCGTGACCACGACTTATACGAGCTACAAGCTGATTACGGCCGACTTGACGAAGTCGCTGGCCCGTGTTGCCGAGCAGCCCGATGTGGCGCGCGAGACTGCGTACTATCTGTCGAAGATCGGTGACGTCAAAACGATCGACGACTTCTTTGCCGATACCCGCCTCTACAATTACGCGATGAAGGCGCACGGCCTCGAAGACATGGCCTATGCCAAGGCCTTCATGCGCAAGGTGCTGACGGAAGGCGTCGACAACGAAGATGCCTTCGCCAACAAGCTGACCGACAACCGCTACAAGCAGCTCGTCGAATCGCTGAATTTTGCAGCCCACGGCGCGGCCGCCACGTCGTTTGATCGTGCGCAGAAGGGCGTCGCAGAAAAATATACGCGCCAGACCCTGGAACAGGACGCAGGCGAAGAGAATGCCGGCGTCAGGCTTGCCCTTTATTTTTCCCGCATGGCGCCGACGATCAACAGCGGCTACGCCATCATCGCCGACGAGGCGATCGCCCAGGTGGTGCGCACGGCCCTGCAGCTGCCCGACGAATTTGCAGCGACCAATGTCGATCGCCAGGCCGAGACCTATGAGCAGGCGCTCGATTTCAAGGACTTCCAGGACCCGACCAAGGTTGCCGATTTTCTCGACCGGTTCACTGCGCTCTGGGAAACCAAAAATTCAACGGACGGTTATGATCCGCTCGCGGTCTTCGGCTCATCGAGCGGCTACGGCATTTCTTCCGATCTTCTCCTGTCCATCAACAGCCTGAAACTCGGGGGAAACTGAGCGTGCAAACCGGTCTTTACGTTGCGATTTCGTCGCAGATGGCGCTTGAAAAGCGCCTCAACACACTTGCCGACAACATCGCGAACGCCAACACCGTCGGCTTCCGTGGCACCGAGGTGAAGTTCAACCAGATGCTCGGCGACACCAAGCCGACCAAGGTTGCCTATGTCAGCAAGGGCGAGGAGTTCCTGAACACCAGCAACGGTTCGCTGACGCGCACGGGCTCGGCGCTCGATTTTGCCGTCAAGGGCGACGCCTGGTTCCAGATCGAGACGCCCGCCGGCCCGGCGCTGACGCGCGACGGGCGGTTCACGCTAACGGATACCGGCGAACTGGTCACCATCCGCGGCTATCCGGTGCTCGACGCCGGCGGCGCGCCGATCCAGCTCAACGGCAACGGCGGCGAGATTACCGTCGGCGCCGATGGCGCGCTTCACCAGAACGGTGTCGCCGTCGCCTCGCTCGGCCTCTACGAGGCCGATTTCAGCAAGGGGTTCGTTCGCCTCGACAACAGCGCGGTTCAGCCGGCGGCACAGGTCGAGCCGGTCGTCGACCGTTTCGATGTCGGCGTCATGCAGGGCTTCCTCGAAGAGTCCAACGTCAATGCCATTCAGGAAATGTCGCAGCTGATCATGGTCACCCGTGCCTTCGACAACATCACCGCCCTGCTGCGTGACGGCGAAGGATCGCTTGAAGAAGCGGTCAAGACGCTTGGCGGCAGCCGCTAACCTGTGACGGACATCGGCATGCAAAGCGAAGGCCAGAAAACGAGCGCAGGATCGACATCTCTGGCGGCACTTGCCGGCCTGGTCGAACGCTATGCCAAACCCGAATTCTCGATCGCGCCCGGCGGTCACGTCCAGACGATCTCGCCTGGCCACTACACGGTGACCGGCCTGTCGCGGCATGTGCGGCTCGGCGATTTCGTCGCCCACAAGAGCGTCACTGGGACCCATCTCGGCGAGGTGGTTCGGGTCGAACCGGAGCGGGTGGTCGTCTGCCCGATCGAGCCCGGCGATCCGATCGGCATCCATGACACCGTCATTCGCAAGGGCGCCTTCCGTGTCGCGCCGACCGACCAATGGTGCGGCCGTGCGATCAATGCGCTCGGCGAGCCGATCGATGGTCTCGGTCCCCTGCAACAGGGCGACGTACGCCGCTCGATCACCAACACCGCGCCGCCGTCGATGACCCGCAAGCGGGTCGAGAAGGGTTTCCTGACCGGCGTGCGCGCGATCGACATCTTCTCGCCGCTCTGCCTCGGCCAGCGTCTCGGCATCTTCGCCGGCTCCGGCGTCGGCAAGTCGACGCTGCTCTCCATGCTGGCGCGCGCCGATGCCTTCGACAAGGTGGTGATTGCCCTGGTCGGCGAACGCGGCCGTGAAGTGCGCGAATTCATCGAGGACACACTGGGCGACAATCTGGCGAAGTCCGTCGCGGTCGTCGCGACAAGTGACGAGAGCCCGATGCTACGCAAGATGGCGCCGCTGACCGCCGTCACCATCGCCGAGCATTATCGCGACAACGGTGACAACGTTCTGTTGATCGTCGACAGCGTCACCCGCTTCGCCCATGCAATCCGCGAGGTCGCAACCGCGTCCGGCGAGCCGCCGATCGCGCGCGGCTATCCGGCCTCCGTCTTCACCGAACTGCCGCGCCTGCTGGAGCGCGCCGGCCCGGGCACCGAAGGCGCGGGCACGATCACGGCGATCATCTCCATCCTCGTCGACGGCGACAACCACAACGATCCGGTTGCCGACTCGACGCGCGGCATCCTCGACGGCCACATCGTTCTCGAGCGCAGCCTTGCGGAGGAGGGGCGGTACCCGCCGATCAATCCGCTCGCCTCGATCTCGCGTCTCGCGCGCAAGGCCTGGACCCCCGACCAGGAGAAACTGGTCTCGCGCCTGAAGGCGCTGATCCACCGCTTCGAAGAGACCCGCGACCTTCGCCTGATCGGCGGCTACCGCCCGGGTGGCGATCCGGACCTCGACATGGCGATCAAGCAGGTCCCGGTCATCTACGAGGTCCTGACGCAGACCGCCGGTGAGCGCCCGGCACAGGACGCCTTTTCCGATCTCGCCAACGCGCTGAAGGCGGCGGCGATGGGCAATCAGCCGGGTGCGAGAGCGAGGTGATGACCATGACCGATTATGATGCGGACGAGATGGTTCATCAGCGCAAGCGAAGCCGCATGCCGATGACCGACAAGTTCCTGGCCGCGACCGGCGTGGCGCTTGCCGCTTTCGCGACTTTCTTTCCCTGGTATGCCTTCTTCCACCAGGACAAGTTCACCATGCCGCCCTTGTGGCAGGGCTCGACCCGCGACCTGCCGGAGCGCGCCGCGCGCAACGTCGTCTCGGTCTCCCCGCTCGCCATGCCCGACGCGGACGGCGAGACCATGGCCGCCATCGACCAACTGACGACGGCGACCGTGCCCGGCATTGGCGGTGGTCCGGGGCCGGAAGGGGCAGCCACGGAAGAGGGGCTGTCACAGCCTTTTCCCGGCAAGTCCGGCTTCAAGCTGATGCATGTCGCCAACGGTCGTGCGCTGATCGAGGATGCGAGCGGCATGTACATCGTGCGCGTCGGTTCGGTTCTGCCCGACAACACGCGTCTTGCCACGCTCGAGCAGCGGGATGGCCACTGGGTGATGATCACCTCCTCCGGCGAAATGTACCAGGCCAACTGACTTAGGCTTGCCTTCTTGCCCACGAGGGCCGCGCCATCTCTGACGGATGCCGCGGCTTTCCGCCGTTTACAGGCAATCTCCGGCCGTCGCCGCCGCGTTCCCTCGGGCATCGCTTTCCGACGAAAGTCCCACGCAAGATTACCGGCCTAGGTTCGCATCACCAAGCATGGAGCTTTTGATGCAACCGATTCAGCTTTTCGAACTCGCGTCCCGGCAGGCCCAGTGGCTGACCGTTCGCCAGAACGTGGTGGCCGGCAACATCGCCAATGCGAACACGCCGCACTACAAGGCCAAGGACGTCAAGCCGTTCGAAAGCGTTCTGCAGGACGCCGGCATCCAGATGGCGGCGACCAACAAGATGCATTTCACGGACGGCCTCGCAGCCTCTCAGGTGGCTGAAGTCGGCATGGTCGACGGTGTGCAGATCCAGCAATCGGGCAACAGCGTCGCGATCGAGCAGGAAATGATGAAGACCGGCGAAATCAAGCGCGACTACGAGCTCTCCGCGGGCCTCGTAAAGGCCTTTCACCGAATGATGCTAATGGCGGTACGGAAGTAAGAACCATGGATCCATTGACCTCGGCCCTCAAGGTATCGGCCTCCGGCCTGCAGGCGGAATCGACCCGCCTGCGCATCGTCTCCGAAAACATCGCCAACGCCCGCTCCACCGGCGATACGCCGGGCGCGGATCCCTATCGGCGCAAGACCATCAGCTTTGCCGCCGAAGTGGACCGCGCAAGCGGCGCCTCGCTGGTCGAGATCGAGCGCCAGGGAACGGACGATTCGGACTTCAACATCGAGTTCGATCCGGGCAATCCGGCCGCCAACGAAAAGGGCATGGTCAAGCTGCCGAACGTCAACATCCTGGTCGAGATGGCCGATATGCGCGAAGCCAACCGCGCCTATGAGGCGAACCTGCAGACCATCAAGCAGTCCCGCGACCTGATTTCCCAGACAATCGACCTGTTGAGAGCCTCGCAATAATGATCGATGCAGTTAAATCCCTCGGCGCGTTCTCGGTCACCAAAGAGACCGACGGCACCCACTCTACGTCATCCTCGTCGTCGATCTTCGGCATGCCGGCCGCCACCCAGGGCGTGCCGCAGGGGCAGAGCTTCGCTTCGGTTCTCGGCGACATGGCGACCGACGCCATCGGCGCGATGAAGAAGGCGGAAGGCATGTCGCTCGACGGCATTCGCGGCCAGGCAAACACCCGTGAGGTGGTCGATGCGGTGATGAGCGCCGAACAGTCGCTGCAGACCGCGATCGCGATCCGCGACAAGGTGGTCACCGCCTACCTCGAAATTGCGCGCATGCAGATCTGAAGGAACGAGACATGAAGGCCCTTTCCATTGCCGCCACCGGCATGAACGCCCAGCAGCTGAACCTCGAAGTCATCGCGAACAACATCGCGAACATCAACACGACGGGTTACAAGCGCGCGCGCGCCGAGTTTTCCGATCTGCTGTACCAGACCGAACGCGCTCAGGGCGTGCCGAACCGCTCCAACCAGGCGATCGTTCCGGAAGGCGCGATCATCGGCCTCGGCGTGCAGACGGCAGCCGTGCGCAATCTTCACATCCAGGGCAGCATGGTTTCGACCGGCAACGAGTACGACCTGGCGCTGATCGGCCGCGGCTGGTTCCAGGTCGAAACGCCCGATGGCGAGACGGTCTATACCCGCGCCGGCGCCTTCAACAAGAATGCCCAGGGCCAGCTCGTAACGATCGACGGCTACACCGTTGTTCCGGGTATCACCGTTCCGCAGGACGCGACCGACATCGTCTTCACCAGCTCCGGCCAGGTGATGGTGCGCATCGGCAACGACCCCGCCATGCAGGAAATCGGCCAGCTGACGATCGCCAACTTCGTCAACGAGGCGGGTCTCGAGCCGCAGGGCGAAAACCTCTTCAAGCAGACGCCGGCCTCCGGCGACGCGATCGTCGGCACGCCGGCCGATCCGGGCTTCGCGCAGATCAAGCAGAAGTATCTCGAAGCGTCCAACGTCGATCCGGTCAAGGAAATCACCGACCTGATCTCGGCGCAGCGCGCCTACGAGATGAACTCCAAGATCATTCAGGCCGCCGACGAAATGGCGGCCACGGTGAGCAAGAACCTCAGGTAACGAAAGAGGGGGCAAACATGACGTTTCGCCGATCCGCAGACATCAAGGCTTCGAAGGCCGGCCGCGCCAGGGCGCGGCGGCTGGCGGCTGGCGCGCTCCTTGCCGCCGCTTTCCTGTTGCCTTCGGCAGGTTATGCGGAACGGCTGACGGCGGTAATCCCCACGCAGACCATCTATCCGGGCGAAACCGTCGATGCGAGCCGCGTCGAAGTCGTCGACGTCACCAACCCTGATCTCGCCGACGGTTACATCAGAACGCTGGGCGAGATCGACGGCAAGGTCACCAAGCGCACGCTTCTTCCCGGCCGGGTGATTCTCGCGAGCGCGCTGCGCGAGCAGTACGCCGTCGAGCGCGGTTCGACCGTGCGCCTCGTCTTTAGCAATGGCGGCCTGACCATCAGCGCTGCCGGATCGCCGCTCCAGGACGCCGCCGTCGGCGAACTGATCCGGGCGCGCAACATCGATACCGGCGTCATCGTTTCCGGAACGGTGATGGCCGACGGCACTGTCCATGTGGTGGCGAAATGAAAATGCTTGCATGCAAATGGTTCCTGTCGCTGGCCGTCGCGTTTTCCATGGCGCTGACGCCCGCCTTCGGCGCATCCAGGATCAAGGACGTCGCCTCGCTTCAGGCCGGTCGTGACAACCAGCTCATCGGATACGGCCTCGTCGTCGGCCTCCAGGGCACGGGCGACAGCCTGCGCTCGTCGCCGTTCACCGACCAGTCGATCCGCGCGATGCTGCAGAATCTCGGCATCTCCACCCAGGGCGGCGAGTCCCGGACGCGCAACGTCGCGGCCGTGCTGGTGACGGCGAACCTGCCGCCTTTCGCCAGCCCCGGCAGCCGCGTCGATGTGACCGTCGGCTCGCTCGGCGACAGCACGTCGCTGCGCGGCGGCACGCTGGTCATGACCTCGCTTTCAGGTGCCGACGGCCAGATCTATGCGGTCGCGCAAGGCTCCGTCGTCGTCACCGGCTTCAACGCGCAGGGCGATGCTGCGACCCTCAACCAGGGTGTCACGACGTCTGGTCGCGTGCCGAACGGCGCCATCATCGAGCGCGAGCTGCCGTCGAAGTTCAAGGACGGCTTCAATCTTGTGCTGCAGCTGCGCAATCCTGATTTCTCGACCGCCGTCGGCATGGCCGCAGCGATCAACAAATATGCGGCCCAGCAATATGGCGGTCGCATTGCGGAAGCCCGCGATAGCCAGGCCGTTCTCGTCGAGAAGCCGAAGATGGCGGATCTCGCGCGGCTGATGGCCGACATCGAAAACATCGTCATCGAAACCGACGTGCCCGCGCGCGTCGTCATCAACGAACGCACCGGCACGATCGTCATCGGCCAGGATGTCCGGGTCAACGAGGTGGCCGTCAGTTACGGAACCTTGACCGTGGAAGTCAGCGAGACGCCGACGGTGGTGCAGCCGCTGCCCTTCTCGCGCGGACAGACGGCGATGGAGCCGAACACGACCATCAACGCGCAGTCCGACGGCGGCACGGTGGCGATCCTCAACGGGTCGAGCCTTCGCTCGCTCGTCGCCGGCCTCAACAATATCGGCGTCAAGCCGGATGGCATCATCGCTATCCTGCAGAGCATCAAGACGGCCGGTGCCCTCCAGGCGGAGCTCGTGCTGCAATGACGGCAAACGACAATCATTCTCTCGGCCTGACGCCCAAGCTGCTGCTCGCCGCAGCGGCTGTCGCGTCCATGCTCTCGATGCCCGGCGCCTTCGCCCAGGACGTCACGGCGCCGCCGGCCAGCGACGCGACCCAGAACGAAATCCAGCAGTTCTGCACCAACATCGCCGATGCCGCGCGCGACCAGCGCTATGTGCTGCAGCGCAAGGATCTCGAAACGCTGCAGGCCAGCATCGACGAGCGTATCGCAACGCTCGAAAAGCGCCGCGACGAATACGAAGACTGGCTGAAGCGCCGCAACGATTTCCTGAAACAGGCGGAACTCAACCTCGTCGGCATCTACAAGACGATGAAGCCGGACGCAGCTGCCGGGAAGCTTGAGATGGTGAGGCCCGAAATCGCCGCCGCCATCGTCATGCAGCTGCCGGCGCGCCAGTCGTCGTTGATCCTGAGCGAAATGAGCGACGAGAAGGCGGCGGTTCTCACCAACATCATCTCGAGCGCCAGCGACCCGAACACCTCGAAGGAACCATCATGAAAACGCGTCTAACGGCTATACTGACCGGGGCCGCCCTCCTTGCGGGATGTCAGAACCAGGCGCTCAACGAAATCGGCCGCGCGCCGTCGATGAGCCCGATCGGCAGCGGCCTGCAATATTCGCAGACGCCGCAGCTGGCGATGTACCCGAAGCAGCCGCGCCAGATGACGAACGGCTATTCGTTGTGGAACGACCAGCAGGCGGCCCTCTTCAAGGACGCACGCGCGATCAATGTCGGCGACATCCTGACGGTCGACATCAAGATCAACGAAGGCGCCACCTTCGACAACAAGACCGACCGCAGCCGCAAGAATGCGAGCGGCTTCAACATCGGCGCCAACGGCAAGTCGCAGACGAGCGATTTCGATTGGTCCGGCGAACTGAAATACGGCTCGAACACCAAGACCGAAGGCGACGGCAAGACCGAGCGCTCGGAAAAGCTGCGCCTGCTCGTTGCGGCCGTCGTGACCGGCGTGCTCGAAAACGGCAACCTGTTGATCAGCGGTTCGCAGGAAGTGCGCGTCAACCATGAACTGCGCATCCTGAACGTCGCCGGCATCGTCCGGCCGCGGGACGTCGATGCCGACAACGTCATCTCCTACGACCGCATCGCCGAGGCGCGCATCTCCTACGGTGGCCGTGGCCGCCTGACTGAAGTGCAGCAGCCGCCCTACGGCCAGCAGTTCATGGATCTATTTTCGCCGATCTGATCGGCAGGGAACGGCAAGATGGAAGAACTCGATTCCAACGCTCCGAAGCCTCCGTCGAAGGTGTTGACCATTGCGGCCATCGCCGTGCTGACGCTGGTTGCCGGTGGCGGCGGCTGGCTGGTCGGCGGCCTGCTCGCGCCACCGCCGCCGAAGGAGCAGGTGGAAGCAGCCAAAGAGCCGGCCGCCAATGCGACCGGCGAAGAGGGGCTGCCGAAGGTCGCGATCGAAGCGAACGGCGTTGTCCAGCTCGACCCGATCACCACGAACCTTGCCTATCCCTCGGAAAACTGGATCCGCCTGGAAGTGGCGCTGCAGTTCGACGGCGTGCCCGACCCGAAACTGGCCGAGCAGATCCACCAGGATATCGCCGCCTACCTGAAAACCGTCTCCCTGCAGCAGATCCAGGGACCGCGCGGCTTTCAATATCTCCGGGATGACATCCAGGAGCGGGTTGACCTGCGCTCCGATGGGCGCGTAACCAATGTGATGTTCAGAACCTTCGTCATCCAATGATTCGATAAATGGTCCGGCTAGTCGCCTTTATAGTTGCCATGATGGCGATGTCCGGTATTGCCGGCGCCCAGAGCTTCCCCTCTGATATCCTGAATACGCCTGTCGACGGCTCTGCCGCCTCGTGGATCATCCGCACTTTCGGTCTTCTGACCGTGCTGTCGGTGGCCCCCGGCATCCTGATCATGGTCACCAGCTTTCCACGCTTCGTGATCGCCTTTGCGATCCTGCGCACCGGCATGGGCCTGGCAACGACGCCGTCCAACATGATCATGGTTTCGCTGGCGCTGTTCATGACCTTCTATGTCATGGGGCCGACCTTCGATCGCGCCTGGCGGGACGGCATCGACCCGCTGATGAAGAACCAGATCACCGAGACGGAAGCGATCCCCCGGATCACCGAGCCGTTCCGCGACTTCATGCTCGCCAATACGCGCGACAAGGACCTGCAGCTCTTCATCGACATCGCCAAGGAAAAGGGCCAGACGGTCGTCGTCGATGATAAAGTCGACCTGCGCGCCGTCGTGCCGGCCTTCATGATCTCGGAAATTCGCCGCGGCTTCGAAATCGGCTTCCTGATCATGCTGCCGTTCCTGGTGATCGACCTGATCGTCGCCACGATCACCATGGCCATGGGCATGATGATGCTGCCGCCGACGGCGATCTCGCTGCCGTTCAAGATTCTCTTCTTCGTCTTGATCGACGGCTGGAACCTGCTCGTCGGCAGCCTGGTGCGCTCCTTCAGTTGAGCCTGCCGCGCAAACCTGCGCGGCGCGGCAACGACAGATCAAAAATTCAAAGAGGAAAGGCGTGCCCGACAGACCGCGATGGGCTCACCTTTGACGCATGACGCTCCGGATCATTCGCGTCATCGGGCGTCGCGATCTTCGAAACGGGACAACAAAAAAGGCAGCGCCGCGGCGCTGCCTTTTGTCTTTTTAGGAATTGTCGCCGTTCAGCGTTCGAACGACCCGCTGCGCGGCGGCAACGCCGGAACGTCGATGTGATCGGGTGCAAGTCCGCGCTTGGCGCGATCGGCCATCATTTCGTAGCCCGTTTCCAGGTGCTGGCAGAAACGTTCCGCGTCGAACAGCGGCATCCGGAACCGGTTCTCGTCCAGCCTCTTCCGATAGTCGGCGATCTTGTCACGGTTGTTGTAGAGCGCGACAGCTTCCTTGACGTAGTCCTCCGGTCCGGCGGCCACGAGCTCCGGCACGCCGATGGCGTTCAGCAAGCTCTCGCTCACGCGTGAAGCGAAGTTCGTGCCTTTGAAGGAGAGCACCGGCAGGCCTGCCCAGAGCTGCTCGGATGTGGTCGTGTGGCCGTTGTAGGGATAGGTGTCGAGGCCGAGATCGGCCAGCGGAACGCGGTCGACGTGGTTCTGGTAGGCGAGCTTGCCGCAGATGACGATGCGCTTGGTATCGATGCCGGCGCTCTTGAACTTGGCCAGCAGATTTGTGCGTGCGTCCGCCCTGTCGCACAGCACCCACAGCAGGCTTCCCGGCGTCTGGCGGAGGATGTCGACCCAGAGGTTGACCGTCTGAAGCGAGATCTTGCGGTTTGCGTTGAAGGAGGCAAACACGAATGCATCTTCGGGAAGGCCGACATTCTGTCGCGACATCGCCCGTGGGCGCGCGCGCTCGTAGGGATCGTTGGGCTGGTAGGTCTCCGGCAGACGGCAGTACTTTTCATAGTAATGCGCCTTGCTGCTGTCCGGAAGCACGCACGGGTCGCCGATGATGTAGTCGAGATCGACGTTGACCGTGGTGCCTGGGAAGCCCAGCCAGCCGACCTGCACGGGAGCTGCCGCCCGGTTGAAGATAGAGACCCGGCTTTCGAGCGTGTGCCCCTTCAGGTCGACGAGAATGTCGATGTTTTCCTGGCGAATGACGTGCGCGGCCTCGTCGTCGGAGAGGTCGCCGATCTCGACGATCCTCCCCCATTTTGCGCGTATGTCCTGGTCGCGCGTCGCAAGCGCGCTCTTGGTATGGCAGAAGAGGGTGACATCGAAGCGCGTCTTGTCGTGCGCCATCAGCACCGCCTTCAGCAGCTTCATCGTCGCATGGTCGTCCCAGAAATCGGCGGAAACATAGCCGATGCGGATACGCTCGCCCCAGCTGTGCGGCGCGGCGCGGCGGACTTCCGTCAGGCTGCTCGGGAACGGGTTGAGCTGTGCGCCGGCGACACGGTTGAAGCTTTCGTCGCCGCACCAGGTCGCATGATAGTAGGGCGCTTCAGCCGCAAGAATTTCGGTCTGCCCGGCTTTCAGCGCCCTCTGGATGTCGCGTTCGTGCTTCTCGACCTCGGCATAGTCGTTGGCTTCGCGCGCATAGACGAGATGAGCCGAACGCAACGTGGTGTTCTTCGGGTTGTTGCGGAAGAGGTTGGCGAGCGCGTCACGATCTTGCAGGTCGTTGATCTCGGCGGTCAACAGCTTGAAGGCA
Source organism: Ensifer sp. ZNC0028 (assembly GCF_000799055.1). Lineage (NCBI taxonomy): Bacteria > Pseudomonadati > Pseudomonadota > Alphaproteobacteria > Hyphomicrobiales > Rhizobiaceae > Ensifer > Ensifer sp. ZNC0028. The sequence goes on along the minus strand of NZ_JTLA01000028.1, from coordinate 886 downwards.
AGCGCATTGTGCAGGCGGTTGGTGCTCAAGGTCAGCGGCGCCTTGAAAAGCCCGAGGATTTCCTTTTCGCCGCGCTTGAGGAAGATCGAGGCGATGATGAAGGCGATCTCGGCGTCCGTCTTGGCCTTCTCCAGAAGCGGCAGTCCGATGCTCAGCGCCTCGTCCTCCTGCCCGTTTGCGAAGTAGAGCTTCATGGCGTCGGTGAGGTAATCCTCCGCCCGCGAGCCGCCGGCTTCGCCGGCGAGCTGGTAGGCGCGGGCCGCCTCAGCCTTGAAGCCGAGTTTTACAAGCACCTTCGCCAGAAGCACGTAGGTCTTGGTGTCGCGGTTGATCCCCATCAGCACATTCAGCTGGTTGAGCGCGTCTGTGTACTGCCCCTTCTGGTATTGCCGGGAGGCGGTCGAAAAGATGGCTTGGGCGTTCACTAAGAGCTCCGTCGAAGAGGTGCGGCGACCGGCGCCGGCTTGCTAGTCCTTGTTCGAAGGCGAGTTTACTTGGGGGAGCTTGCCTCAGGCAGGAGCGAACGACCGTCCGACACATCTATGCAGGCGGCGGCGGGGACTGTGCCCCCTGCATCCGGGAGACCATTAAAGTCTTGTTAAGTATAAGTTATCTCGGACGAAGCTGCCTTGGGCATTTAATCAATTCGCAAGCTTTGCACGCGATAGTCCCTTTCACATGACGGGTTTGGTTTCTTCCGAGATAGTTGGAACCGAGTGGCATGAAGCCGATCCGCCATCACCGGGAAGTCCGGTATGTCCCCTAAATCGTCTAAAGTAATCAAGGGACACTCTAATGACGAGCATCATCACCAATTCTTCCGCCATGGGCGCACTCGCCACCCTGCGTTCGATCAACTCCTCGATGGAAACCACCCAGGAGCGTA
>NZ_JTLA01000267.1:0-396 GCF_000799055.1 Ensifer sp. ZNC0028 | reverse complement strand
CTGCGTCGGCATTGATGGTGCAGGTGCCCGCGGAATGGAACGTCAATTCGCCGGGTGGCGTCACGGCGCAGACACCGGGCGTCGCCGAACTGAACACGACCGGGAGCCCCGAGGTATTCATCGCCGACAATAGAGGCGTCGTGCCGAACGTCTGTGGCCCTGGGTTGAAGTCGATCGTCTGGAAGTTTCTCGGCACCACCGCCTGCGACGGCGATGACGACGGACCAACACCCGCGGCGTTCTTTGCAGTCACAGTGAAGGTGTAGGGCATGCCGCTCGACAGACCGGTTACGGAGATCGGGCTTTGGGTACCGACGCCGGTCTTTCCATGTGGGGACGACGTTACGACGTACTCGGTGATCGCCCCGCCGCCATTGTTGACGGGTGGCGTGAAGT
>NZ_JTLA01000266.1:0-273 GCF_000799055.1 Ensifer sp. ZNC0028 | reverse complement strand
CCCTTGCCCAGGAGATGGCGGCACGCATGCTGAAGAAGGGCGTCTATGTCATCGGCTTCTCCTTCCCGGTGGTGCCGAAGGGTCAGGCGCGCATCCGCACGCAGATGTCGGCAGCGCATAGTGAAGCGGACGTGCGCCGGGCGATCGCCGCCTTCGAAGAGGTCGGCCGCGACCTCGGCGTGATCTGAGGAGACGGCGATGTCCGATCTGGAAAGAACGGAGAGTTTGCCCCTCTCCTCGGGTTTAACCCGAGGACTAACCCTCTCCCCGCAG
>NZ_JTLA01000265.1:0-408 GCF_000799055.1 Ensifer sp. ZNC0028 | reverse complement strand
TTGCCGCCGCTTACGTCTATTGTCGCGGCGGCGTGAACCACACGGCGCGCTTCCATGCCCGCAAGTTCGGGCCCGGTGCCGGCAACCTCGAGGATCCGGCAACCGGCTCGGCCGTCGCTGCCCTTTCCGGCGCAATCCATTACTTCGACCAGTTCGTCGACGGCCATCATCCGGTGCTCGTCGAGCAGGGCGTGGAAATGGGGCGGCCGTCCTTCATCCACCTGCATCTCGACATTGCGGGCGGCGAGATCAGCAATGCCCGTATCGGTGGCCATGCAGTGAAGATCGCGGCCGGCGAACTCTACGTCTGAGGCATAGATGTATGCTTTGGAAAATTCAGCTTAATCAGCGCTTTAAGAGACGTTTTGGTGGGTGATCACGGGCTCGAACCGTGGACCCGCTGATTAA